>CAMQOJ010000107.1 GCA_947003375.1 uncultured Lachnospiraceae bacterium | reverse complement strand
CTCCACGCCCCGGCGGACGGCGGCGCCCCCCCCACGGGTGCGAATCCGCTCCTAGCTCACGGTCCCGTACCTCTCGCAGAGCCCGGCCGCAATCCGGGGCGTCTCGTCCTCGGAGCCATTGTCCACGATGATAATCTCATAATCCCGGAAATCAATGGATTCCAGGTACTCCACAGTGCGCACCACGCCGCTTTCCAGCCGCAGCCGCTCGTTCAGCACAGGAAAAATAATCGTCCATTTCATTATGTCAGCTTCTCCACTCCTTCTATCACATAGCGCTGCCGTTTAAAGCCCATATTCAAAAGCACGGACAGATACTTCAAAATCAGCGTCAGCATCACCGACATCATGAAGAATCCAAAGGACATCAGCGACATGATGGACAGCCATCCCTCCACGGGACGGCTCTCGCTGAAGATGGAATAAATCCGGCAAGCGAACATAATCACAAGCGCGCCGAACAGCACCACGCTCACTGTCACGGACAGCTTCTCCAGCACATTGGTGAAGATGATGATCGTGTCCGTGGCCAGGGCGCTGCGGTTCCCCCATTCCTCCCGGTTCCTGTGCTTTTTGGCCAGCGCCTTGTTGTCATAGCATATAGTGTCCACCTTTAGCCCGCAGTTCATGTACATGACCTTGCGGTACGGGATATACGCGTTCATCTGGTTCACCCGGTTCACCGCCCGCCTGGAGACCAGGCGGAAACGCTCCTGCCTGATTTTCCCCTGGAACCGGCTCCCCCAGTTGTACACCATGTAGAAGAGCCGGGAGCTTAAGGAAATCCCTGTCCTGGGCGTGGCCGCCACCACGTCATAGCCCTCCAGGGCCCTGCGGTATACGTCCATCACAAGAGAGGGCTCGAAATCCGGCTCACAGGCATCGAACTCAAACAAAAAGTCGCCCACAGCCAGATCCCTGCCAGCGTTCATGGCGCTCTCCATGCCCTGGTAGTAGCTTAAATTGATCAGGCTGACCACAGGCTTGCAGGGCTCCTCCTCCAGAAACGCCCTCACCTGCCCCACCGTATCGTCCACGCAGCCGTCATTGACGCAGACGATTTCATATTTCTCGAAGTTCTCCCGCATCACGCCGCAGACCAGGCCCAGGAAATCCCTGATCTGCTTTCCCTCATTATGGAGATAAATCACGCAGGACACAAAATTCTTTTCCCTATTCTGTAGCATTTCCCTCAGCATTCCATCCTTGCTTTATTTTTCGTCCAGAAAGTCATCCAAATCGTAGACCGTATTGATTTTCCCCGACAGCACGCTTATGAAGGTGGGGCGGCGGGTGGCATACTTGATTACCGTGGGCCTGGAATCGTCTATCTCGGAAGCCTTCAAAATAGGCTTCATGGAGAACAGTGATTTCTCATATGTGAACCGGTACTCCTCCCTGACATACTTCCTGGCCAGAGCGGACATATATTCCCAGGCGCTTTTCGGCTTCTTCTCGCAGGCATCGCAGTTTCCAAGCCACCGCCCGCAGCTGCCGCCCTCCATGCAGGAGAACCGCGGCACGGTCTCATGGCTGGTCTTGTGTGGCGTAAAGGTGACCGAGGTCAGAGAGTGGTACCCTGTCTTCCCGAAGGGCATGATGGAGAAAAAGGGACCATCCATCACAGTCAGGCCGATGTCCCGCAGGCGGTCGTTCACCCTGCACAGGATGATTTCGCACAGCTCATATTTGATTCGGAAGGGCTCGAAGGAACCCTCCGCCCCAGCCCCCGCCAGCTGCAGCACCTGGTTCACAGAAGCGTAGGTGGCGTTCAGCACAAAGGGAGCCTCGTACCGCTCTTCCTTTCCCTGGTGCAGGGCATGGACCTCGTAACGGTCCTCCCGCTTCAGGATACGGGTAATATCCCTCTGGCAGAGCAGCTCCACCCCTTTCTGCTTCCCCAGCTCCTCTAAAAAAAAGTCCCGAAGGATGTGGGCGTCATATGTGTATTCCTCTGTCAGGAAAGCCCCGTCGCAGCTTCCCTCCCGAAAATACCGCTCCACGGGCAGCACCTCGCAGGGAATCCCCGCATCCTGGCAGAATTTCACGAACTCCTTCGCGTCCGTCCAGGAAAAATGTCTGGAGGTGGCGTACACCTGCTGGAACCGGGAATGGATGCAGAAGGAATAATCCTCCACGAACCGCTTAAAATACCCTGCGCTCTTCTGGGCCGTGGCCAGGGAGCGGGGATAATGGTATCCCATATGCACCCTGGCCTGATTGATGTACGTAGCCCTGGAAAAAGCCGCGCCATCCATCTCCAGCACCGTGACCCGCTGCCCTTTCTTCGCGCAGTACAGCGCCGAATACAGGCCGTACAGACCGGCTCCGATTATGATTTTATCTACCATCTAGGCCTTCTTTCTCTTCTCAGCGCTGACACTGATCAGGCGGTATTCAAAGTCACGCTTGTCCTTCGCCGCCAGAACCTCCAAAATCATGCCGGCAAAGAAGGACTGGATTCCCGCCAGAACCATGAACCCGCAGACAATCAGCGTGGGGAAGCGGGGCACCAGCCCTGTGGCCAGGTACTCCCTGAAAATCGGAAGCATGAGCACCACTGCCGCCGCCACCAGCAACAGACAGAAGGCCCCGAAAAAGCGGCCGGGCCTGTAATTCCGGTACAGCTGCAGCATCTTCCGGATGACCCGAAGCCCGTCGCTGTAAGTGTTCAGCTTCGACACGCTGCCCTCCGGCCTGTCCCGGTACTCCACCACCACATTCTCCACCTGCATATTGTAGTTCACTGCGTGGATGGTCATCTCCGTCTCTATCTCAAACCCTTTGGAAAACACAGGAAAAGTCTTCACGAACTCATAGCTGAAGGCCCTGTAGCCTGTCATGATGTCCTTGATGTCCGTACGGAACAGCCCGTTTATCCCCGCGCGCATGAGACTGTTTCCAAAATTGTGGAAAGGGCGCTTGTTCTCCGTAAAATATGTGGAGGAAAGCCTGTCGCCAACCACCATGTCCGCGCCGTGCTCCAAGACCTGATCCGCCATCTCTCTGGCGCAGTTCAGCGGATAGGTATCGTCCCCGTCAATCATCAGATAGCACTGTGCGTCGATTTCCCGGAACATCCTCCGAATCACGTTCCCCTTGCCCTGCTTGTGCTCATAGCGTATCACCGCCCCCCGGGCTCTGGCCAGCTCCACCGTCCTGTCGGTGGAATTGTTGTCATAGACATAGACCGTGGCCTCAGGCAAGGCCTCCCTGACATCGCCCACCACCTTGGCGATCGTCTGCTCCTCGTTATAGCAGGGAATCAATACAGCTATCTTGTCCATCGTCCGCTGTCCTTTCGTATCAAGATGTCCTATCTATCTCCGATAGTATGCGACCACTTTCCTCACGGCCCGGATGACATCCTCCACGTCCTCGTCCGTAAGGCCATAATACAGGGGAATGCTCAGGGCTTCCGCATAGTACTTCTCCGCATTGGGGCACAGCCCCTTCTCATATCCCAGCTTTTCATAATAAGAATGCCAGTAAACCGGCAGATAATGGACCTGCGGGCAGGTATTCTCCGCATAGAGCGCGTCAAAGAACTGGCGCCTATCACAGGTAAGCTTCTCCGGGTTCAGCCGCAGCACATACAGATGCCTGACCGTATCGGCTTCCGGAATCTCCCTCTGCACCACCAGCTCCGGCATCCGGGAGAACGCGGCGTCATACCTCCTCACGATTTCCCGCCTGCGGGCCGCGAACCTGGACAGCTTGCCCAGTTGGCTCAACAGCAGCGCCGCCTGGAAATCCGTCATGCGGTAATTGTATCCCAGCTCCACCTGCTCGTTGTACCATCCGGCATCCGTGGGATGCGCCATCTCCTCCCGAACGCGGGTGATCCCATGGGTGCGGACACGCATCAGGCGGCGGTACAGCCCCTCGTCATTTGTGGTGATGGCGCCGCCCTCTCCTCCCGTGACGGTCTTCACCGGATGAAAGCTGAAAGCTGTCATGTCCGCAATGCTGCCCACCGGCTGTCCCCGGTATTTCGTACCGATTGCGTGGGCCGCGTCCTCAATCAGGACAAGGCCGTGCTTCCTGCAGATTTCCCCGAGCGCATCGTACTCTGCCGCCTGTCCGGTGAAGTCCACGGCCACGATTCCCTTCGTCCGCGGCGTGATCAGCTTCTCCACAGCCTCCGGGTCGATATTGTAAGTGTCCGGCCTGATATCGGCGAACACGGGCTTGGCGCCGCAGTACAGCACACAGTTGGAGGAGGCTGCAAAGGTAATGGAGCTGACGATCACCTCATCCCCCTCCTGAAAGCCCGCCGCCAGCGCCGCCAGATGAAGGGCCGCTGTGCCGTTTGCCACCACCACCGCGTATTTCGCGCCCGTAATCTGGCAGAGCTTTTCCTCCAGGGCCGCCACCTTCGGGCCACAGGTAATCAAATCGCCCCTCAGCGCCTCCGCCACTGCCGCTATATCATCCTCCTCTATGCACTGTCTGCCATAGAAGATAGGGGTCTCCCGCACCGGAGTACCGCCGAAAATCGCAAGTTGTTCCATAATCCGTCTCCTTCACGGCAAGCCTCTCTCTGGCTTACTGTGTCTTATCATACCATATCATGCCTGAAAAGGCAATTTTTAGCCGAATATTTTACAGCTCGTGCTTGCATTTGTCCTCCACGGAGATGTCCTTGCCAATCTGCACCTCCACGACCTTCAGCTCGCTGTCCGCAGATATGGTATGCCTGCACCCCGCCGGCATGGAAATCACGTCCCCGGGCCCTACCTTCCTCTCCGCTCCGTCAATCACGGCCTTTCCCCTGCCGCTCATCACTGTCCACACCTCGTCACGGTGCTCGTGGCTGTGATAGTGCAGGGCATGCCCGGGCAGAAGGACTATCTTGATGGTCAGGCTGTCCTCCTGCACATCCAGGACAGTAAAGCTCCCCCAGGACTTTTCCGCGTACATGACCTGCTGCTCTATCTGTTCCACATAGGGCTTGATATAGCTGCTCTGCTCCTTGTCCGAAATCAGTATGCCATCGCTGCTGGCGGCAATCACCATGTCTCTGCAGCCCATACAGAGGATGGGGATGTTCAGCTCGTTCACCACATGGGTGTTCTCACAGGTCTCATTCAGGGCCGCGCGGCCCAGCACATTGTCGGCCATGGCCTCGGAGAAGGTGTTCCATGTGCCCAGATCCTTCCACTGACCGCCGAAGCGCAGCACGCGAATCTCCTTTTCCCGCTCTGCCAAGGCATAGTCGAAGCTGATTTTCTCCATCTCGGCATACCTTGCGTACAGATCCTGGTAGTCTGTAAATGTCAGCCGCTCATGAGCCTTGCGGAGGAGGTATCCCAGCCGGAACGCGAACACGCCGCCGTTCCAGAGCGCCCCCTGGGCGATGTACTTTTCCGCGGTGGCCACATCCGGCTTTTCCCGGAAGGTGTCCACGCCGCTGACCCGCTCCGCCGATTTCGGAATGATGTAGCCATACTTCTCGCTGGGGTAGGTGGGCTCTATGCCCATCAGGTACAGGTTCGCGCCGCCCTCCTGGACCATCCCGGCCATTTCCTTAAGGGCTTCGAAGTAGGAGGCCTCCACATAAGGGTCTACCGGGCATACCACTACGGACTCGTCCTCCCCCACTCCCTGTACGTCCCGCAGATAACTGGCAGCCAGACAGATTGCAGGGAAAGTGTCCCTGCGGCAGGGCTCCACGCAGACGCTCACCCTGTCCCCCAGCTGGTTCTTAATCAGGCTCACCTGCTTCTTGCCTGTGGCTATGGTAATCCGCGCCTGGTCGTCCACCGCGGAAATCTGGCGGTAGACCCGGCCCAGCATGGACTCGAAGCCTCCCTTTTCATCGGAGAGCATGCGGATGAACTGCTTGGATCGGATATCGTTGGACAGGGGCCACAGGCGCTTGCCGCTTCCACCGGATAATAAGATAATGTTCATTTGCCCTCCTCCTGTCTCAGTTCTGAATCGCACAGCTCCAGCGCCGCGGCTATCACCTTGTCCATGTCGTAATACTTATATCCCCCCAGCCTGCCGCCGAAGACCACCTTGGTGCCGCTCTGGGCTTTTTCCCTGTATTGTTCATACAGGGCATTGTTCCGGGCATCGTTCACCGGATAATAGGGCTCGTCGCCCCGCTTCCATTCGCTGGAGTACTCTCTCGAAATGATGGTGGTGGGCTGCTTGCCGAACTCAAAATGCTTGTGCTCGATAATCCTGGTATAGGGAACCTCCCGCTCCGTATAGTTCACTACCGCGTTGCCCTGGAAGTTCTCCATGTCCAGCTCCTCTGTCTCGAAGCGCACGCTGCGGTACTGGAGGACGCCCAGCTCATAGTCGTAGAACTGATCGATCATTCCGGTGTAGATGATTTTATCCGCCAGCGGGTCCAAATCCCCCCTGTGCTCCAGATAATCCACGTTCAGGCGCACCTCCGTGCCGTCCAGGAGCCTCTCCACCAGCCGGGTGTAGCCTCCTATGGGGATGCCCTGGAATCTGTCATTGAAGTAATTGTTGTCATAGGTAAAGCGCAGGGGCAGACGCTTGATGATGAAGGCCGGAAGGTCCCGGCAGTCCCGTCCCCACTGCTTTTCAGTATACCCTTTGATCAGCTTCTCATATACATCCCGGCCCACCAGGGAGAGCGCCTGCTCCTCCAGGTTCTTGGGCTCCGTGATGCCCAGATCGGCAATCTGGGACGCGATGATGTCCTGCGCCTCCCCGGGCGTGGCGATTCCCCACATTCTGCTGAAGGTGTTCATATTGAAAGGCAGGTTGTAGAGCTCATCTTTGTAGCGCGCCACCGGGGAGTTGATATAATGGTTGAATTCCGCGAACCGGCATACGTAGTCCCATATCTTTCTGTCTGAGGTATGGAAGATGTGGGCACCGTATCTGTGCACCTGGATGCCGTGGATTTCCTCGCAGTAGACATTTCCGGCTATATGGTTGCGCCGTTCCACTACCAGGCATTTTTTTCCCTTTTTCTTGGCCTCCTGGGCGAAGACCGCGCCGAACAGGCCGGCACCGACGATTAGGTAGTCGTATTTCATTCCGTTTTTCCTCCAGTTTTTGTTTTTGTGGGGTGGTTTTTGTTTTACTTTTGGTTGGTTTGCTTTTTATTGGGGTTTGGTTGGGGCATTTGGCTCCGTTTCGTTAGCCTTGGTGCTGTATTTTTTATAGTATAGCAGATTGTGGGGGGATTTCCAACTTAAAAATTGGTGCGAGGTATGGGATTAGGAGTGAATTACGCGGATTTTGAGGAGGGGAATGATATTTTAGGGCGGTTACGAATCAGTAAGTGGGGGTTTTGGGTAGGCATGGCGTCTTTCGTCTATTAAGGCTTAACGGGTTTTTGGTAGATTGGAGGAACTTCTATTGGATTTCGAAATACTCATATGCGAAAACAGCGGCTTCGCCGAAGCTAATGCCGCTGTTCTCAATTCCCCTTTTATGTTGTTATTATAAGACATCATTGACTTCTTGTAAAGTAAAACTTATCGACAAATGTTGACACTGCCAAATATATCCACTTCTTTACTTAAAGGGCTTTTCAATGTGGACACGGTATTTTTCTAGCTTTATGAAGCAATTCACCTTTCTGGACCATACCACATTTTGTGCATCTACTGGCTTCGTAAATCTCTATTGTGCAACCGCCATCACTATCCTTCACATGTACCTCAACAACACCTATCATCTCATCATGAGAAAAGCACTCTTCCGTTATGTTGTTAGAATCCACTGGATAAATATGGTTGTCCTCTCCAACGAACTGTTTATCATATAGTATCGTATCCAAAAACGTACCATATCCATCCTCTACATAATTATCTACCCAGAAATTTCCTCCACCAACAGCGTCTTCTGCCGCCTCAATAACAGCATTTTTAACATGGTACACCTTGGGATATGCCAATGCTGTCAATGAATCTAAAAATACCAATACCCCAAAAACAAATATAGCAATTATCTTTTCCCTACACCTTATATTTCTTCGCTCTTTCAACAACACTATCCTTTTATCAATCTCTTCATCACTATCAGCGAGTGCACTGCTAAACGGAATCTTTAATTTGTTCCCACCCTTGTTCTCCTCTAGTAACTCTATATATTTCCTACATTCCTCTTCTGTACAACCTTTAATTACACATTCATCACAGGAAGTCTCGCATAAAAACCTCACCTTCTGCTCCAGAAGATATATGAAGGGATTGAACCAATGCAGGCAACAGACAAATTCTAAGAATAACTTTACTAACAAATCCTTTCTGATAATATGTGTCATTTCATGTTTTAAAATCCAGTAAAGTTCTTTATCAGCATATTTTTTCTGTAGAAAAATCACAGGTTTTATAATACCAAGTGTAAATGTCTCATTATCAACCCTTGTCCATACTACTTCGGGTTTGCATAAATACCGACCTGATTCCCGTACGCAAGTCATTGCCTTTTGTAGATTTTTATCTCCACATTTGATTGCCAAGGCATGAAGTGCATTCCTTTTTGTTATATATCTCACTATCCGAACAAGCATAATCATTATTGCAATCACAAACCATATTGCCAGTACCAGCATCCACAATTGATATTCCTCTGTTTGATAAACAGACTCCTCTGTCCTAATATCTGCAACATTCACTACTCCTTTAGCCGCAGAAACTGCTCCCACGCGCCAGAAAGGTCCAAAAATACTTCTATATCCTTCTCTAAGCCATGCCCACGGCATCACATAAACCAGCATTACCATCATCAACGCCCTATATTTCATACGCTGAGTCAAGGCTTTTCCCAACAGACGCTCCCAACATAGATACCCAATTAAAAGACCACTTCCAGAAAATGTCATCAGCAATAAGTATTTCATTCTCGATTTCTCTTATCTCTCCACATTTACTTAACGGAATTAGCGGCTTCCCAATGCAGTAGCCGCCAATTCCCCTTTTGCAATATATCAATATTAAGGCTTGCGTCCCACATCATTTTGTACCTTAATACTCATTTTCAATACTATCATTGATACATTTATAGTTCTTTATTTAACATTAGCGTGTGGGCACTTCGTATATTCATCTACAGCACACAAATCTCCCAACCAAATCGTATTACAGTATATGCACTGTGTACTTTTATACGTCTTGACCGTACATCCGCCCTTATCATTTTTCACATGCGTCTGAAAATACCCCGAAATAATATCATGCTTAAAGCAAATCACTCTCCCCTGAATCCCACTCGCCGGAGTAATATTCCCCTCTTCGTCCACAAACTGCTCATCATACAGGACAACCGCCCCATGCTCCTCGCCGCATGCGCAGGCTGCCTCGTCGTGGGGCTCTGCGGGACATGCAAACGCCGTAACGGACTCTGCAAACATCAAAAACGCGGTAGCACCTGCCACCATAGCTTTCCTAAAGTTTCTCATCTTTCGTGTCTTCATAATCAAATTCGCCCTTTCTATAACTCTTCTTTCGTGTTTCTGTGTCGTGCCGACCCGGGCTCCCGCCCCGCGGCTGTTCTTTTCTTTGGTACATCCACCGCAATCCACCGGCCCGGAGCATCCCCCCTCCTGCCGCGCCGCCGCTCACCGCGCTCAGCGCCACATCCGCCAGCAAATCCGGCCTCTGAAAGCAATACGCAAATCCCTGCAACATTACCGCCCGGCGATATGACCCCGCCGCCGCATGCCCGCCTGACATCCAGACAGACGCCCGGCTGTCCGGACATCGCCGCCGCTGATCCCGCCTGGTTAAATGGACAGCCTGCCGCCCCGCGGCAAGCCGTCCGCCTCACTCTACTTCTTCTTCAGCTTGTTCATCAGGCCATCCAGTAAAGCCTTGCTTTCGCTGTCTATCCGTTTGTTGCCCGTAAGAGCGGCAAAGAAATTGCCGTACTCCCCGCCATACAGATCATCCAGCAGCTCCTGTGTCTGTACCTGCAGCAGCTCCTCCTCGGACAGGGCAGCCTGCACATAAGCCCGTTTCCGGCTTACGATGCCCTTCTCCTCCAGACGGAACAAAAGGGTATTCAGTGTCTGTCTCTTCCACTTCTTTCCCCTCTCCTTCATTTCCTCCAGAAGCTCCCTTGTCTGCAACGGCTCGGAATACTTCCACAGCACTTCCATGACCTCGCGCTCTGCTCCAGTTATTTTGTGATTGGCTTTCACTCCTCGTTCACCTCCTTTTCGTGTACACCTTAATGTTACTACATTAAAATAGTCTTGTCAAAGGATTCTTTTCATCCTGCGCCATTCCGTTCCAACATTGGTCACGGCGTGCAAGCGCCGCGCTTCCGGAGTATCTCCTTCAGGCTGTTGTACGCCACGTTCAGCTCGGAATTACGGATGCTCAGCTTCCTGTTCTCCCGTCCCAGCTCATCGTTCTGGGCGTACAGTTCGCTCACCTTCGCCTTTAATGCCGAAATCTCCGCGTCCTTCTGGGCTATCCTGACATGCAGATTATTGTTTTTGCTGTCGGATACAACATGTAGTAGTCTAATCAAAACTTTGTCCTCCTTATTGTATGATTACAGGTATGTAATCATAATGCACCATCTTTACCACATTTGTCAATCCCAAATTCGAAAAATTTCGACAAATGTCGT
>CAMQOJ010000106.1 GCA_947003375.1 uncultured Lachnospiraceae bacterium | reverse complement strand
TTTTATTTATTTCAAAAATACTTGAAATCCCTTGTTTTCCGGATATATCAATATTTTTCGCGTAAAATTCCTTGTCTTATTTTTATTTATCTGTATGTGCCTTTTTAATACGTCGACCTGGCCATCTGTCCAATTTCCAGTTGGATGTGATAAAAAACATCAAAATAATATGTCAGAAACATACCTGTCAAACCACAGCGTGCTTTCCGGTAACACTGCCAGCGCGAGCCCGAGCGGACCCTCAAACCAGTTCGTCCTCAAGAATGCGGAATACCGTTTCAAGGGGATGTATATGAGCCCCATCCCCCCTGCCTTCCCTGCCGGATTTCCGGAGATACGGCGGGACAGTCAGCTCTCAGGACTGTCCGTTCCACTCATAGACTACATATTCATGGTCAAAATGGTATCCCAGCTTCTCCGCCAGGGCCACGGACCACAGGTTCTGCGCGTCCCAGCTGGGATACCACCCCCGCTCCAGGCAGTCCAGTATCAGCTTCGCCCCGCAGATATAGGCCAGCCCCCTTCTGCGATAGTCCGTCCTGGTGTCGATCTCGATCTCGATGCCGCCCAGATAGCCGGAGTAGGAGGAGGCCCCGGACACCGGTTCGCCGTCCTTCAGGATGACGGCCCCCAGCCCGCGCTCCCGGTACTGGG
Source organism: uncultured Lachnospiraceae bacterium (assembly GCA_947003375.1). Lineage (GTDB taxonomy): Bacteria > Bacillota > Clostridia > Lachnospirales > Lachnospiraceae > Acetatifactor. The sequence continues at coordinate 9,986 of CAMQOJ010000106.1, read as the reverse complement.
CGTAATCCCCATACAGCGCCACCCAGTCCCTGCACCAGGGAATCTCCAGGCAGCGCAGGAACAGCCCCTGGTCCATCGCCCGCAGCTCATACCCTTCCGGCAGGCTGTCCGCCGCGGCCCGCAGCCTGTCCCTGTCAAAGACGTCCGGCTCCTTCTTTATGGCATAGCGGACGCTCCTTTTCACGCCTGTCCCATGGCAGTCCTCGATCAGCTTCGCCCAGCCCTGGTCCCGGGGCGTCATGATCAGGAAATCCCGGCCCTCCAGCCCCGGCGCCTCCAATACCAGCTCCCTGTGAGGCTTTCCCGCGAAGAAACAGAAATCCCCCAGCAAAGCCATGGCGGACACGGGCTCCTCCCCATCGTCTCCGTATACTCTTCCCATCACGCCCTGCAGGCAGGACCACACCATGGTCTCCTGCCAGCCCGCGAACAGCCCTGCGGCATTTTTCGCCTGTTTCATCTCATGAATCATCTCTGTCTCCTTTTTAGACTATCCTTGTATAAAAATAAACTTCTCTATTGTGCAAAATATCCATTTACTGCCCCCAAATTTGTGCTATAATCTTTTGGGGGTGGGGCCAGCGGCAGCTCCTCCCATAAACCAAACGGAAAGAGTGAAAAGACCATGGAAACATACAGTATTTTTAAGGATCTGGCAATCATCATCATCTTCGCGAAGCTTTTCGGCATACTGGCCCGGAAGTGCAAGGCCCCCCAGGTGGTAGGGGAGATTATCGCAGGGCTCCTGATCGGCCCAAGCTTATTGGGACTGGTGCAGCAGTCGGATTTCCTGACCCGCATGGCGGAGATCGGAGTAGTGCTCCTGATGTTCTCCGCAGGGCTGGAGACGAACCTGAAAGAGCTGATGAAGACCGGACCTGTGGCCCTCCTGATCGCCTGCTCCGGCGTATTCGTCCCGTTGCTCGGCGGAGCGCTCCTGTACATGGGCTTCTACGGCATGGCCCCCTGGGGTTCGGAGGAATTCTACAAGGCTGTCTTCATGGGCGTCATCATGACGGCCACCAGCGTCAGCATCACGGTGCAGTCCCTGAAGGAGATGGGGAAGCTCAAGGGCAAGGTGGGCACCACCATCCTCAGCGCCGCCATCATCGATGATGTCATCGGCATCATCGTGCTGACTTTCGTCATCGGCTTCAAGAATCCCCAGTCCAACCCCGGAAGCGTGGTCCTCTCCACAGTGCTGTTCTTCATCATGGCGCTGGTGGTGGGCTTTATCGTCTTCAAGGTGTTCAAAAAGCTGGACGAACGCTATCCCCACACCCAGAGAATCCCCATCCTGGGCCTGGCGCTGTGCTTCTTCTTCGCCTATGCGGCGGAAGCGTACTTTGGGATTGCGGATATCACCGGCGCCTATGTGGCGGGCATCGTCCTCTGCTCCATCCAGGACTCCTCCTACATAGACCGGAAGATGGAGGTCAGCTCCTACATCATCTTTGGGCCGGTATTCTTCGCCAGCATCGGCCTGAAGACCAGCATCGACAATGTCAGCGCAGGTCTCCTGCTGTTCTCCGCAGGATTCGTCATCGTGGCGCTGATCACAAAAATCGTCGGCTGCGGCCTGATGGCCAGGCTCTGCCGCTTCCGCTTCCAGGACAGCCTCAAGATCGGCGTGGGCATGATGACCAGAGGCGAGGTGGCGCTGATCGTAGCCCAGAAGGGGCTGTCGGTGGGTCTGCTGACACCGGAGTATTTCACGGCTGTGATCCTGCTGATTATCGTGTCCAGCATCTCCACGCCAATCATCCTGAAACTGTTGTACACGAAAGAAAAAGAAGGAGCGGTTGCCTAGGCAGCCGATCTTTTTTCATGCCCGAATCCGTTGGCTTTCCCCTCCCGATCGGTTCGGTTCAGGTTCGATGGACTCAATGCTCTCCACAGTCCTCATCGCTTCTGCTCAGCAGGTTATGGATCTTCTCATGGGGATCCAGAAGCTTGGAGATGGACTCCCCCGCATTGACGGAGTGGATGTAGATCGCGATGTATTTCGTGATGTCCACCTCTCGGTACCAGGGGGCGTTGCGAATCTCCTCCCTGCGGTAAGACGCATTCGTGATAAATACCGCCTCCAGCACCTTCTTGCGGTAGGCCTCGTCGAAGCGCTGGATTCCTTCCGTGAACAGGGCGAAGGTGGCCGCCGCAAAGACCCGCCTGGCCCCCTGCTTCTTGCAGTATTTGGCCACGTCCAGCATGGTGGTGCCGGAACAAATCATATCGTCCACGATGAACACGTCCTTGTTCTTCACGCTGGGGCCGATGTACTTATGGACGTCCACCACATAGTTTCCGCCCACCACCTTTGTCCTGGATCTCCTCTTATAGAAAATCCCCATGTCCAGCCCCAGCTCGTTGGTGTATTTGAAATTCCGCGTAGTGGCCCCTAGGTCGGGAGAGATGAACAGCGAATTATCCTCACAGAATTTTACGTCAGCATAATTGCGCTTGATTGCCTTGATTACCTGATAAATCGGAAAGAGATCGTCGAAACCATTGTAGGGGACCGCATTGGCCACCCTGTTGTCGTGGACATCGAAGGCCGTGATGTTCTTCACGCCGATGTTCTCCAGCTCCCGCAGGGCCATGGCACAGTCCAGGGACTCTCTGGAGATCCTCCTGTCCTGGCGGCTGGCGTAGAGAAGGGGTGAGATGACATTGACCCGGTACGCCTTTCCGCCGATGGCGGAGACAGTCCTTTTCAGGTTCTGGAAATGCTCGTCCGGCGACATGGGCACGGTCCGTCCATACATCTCATAGCTGCAGGAATAATTCCCCACATCCATCAGGATATACACGTCCGCGCCGCGGACCGTCTCCTCCAGCACCGCCTTCGCGTCGCCTGTGGAAAACCGGACAATCTGGGAATTCACCACATGGCATTCCTCTTTGTTATAGGTCTCCCGCAGATAATATTCAATCTTGCCTGCCAGCTCCTCTGTCCCGTACAGGGGAATCAGCACAATGGGGATGGAATGGCTTGCCAATCGACTCATGTCTCCCTCCTTTTACCTCAATCGAAAGTCGTCATCGTAACCACTACCAGTGTATAATATTTTCCTGCGGTTTACAAGCCCTGAGGTCAACAATTCTTACTATTTCCACCTATCATTTCTTTTGTTCCTTCAAGCCTCTGCTGATCCGCTGTCCTAGACCGGATTTGCGCTTGACAGGGAATTCCCCTGATAGTATGATTTAGGAAGAGCATCATTATCAATGCGTACAGCAGAACCCAGGGAAGGAATGGAATCGACAGATGGCAGAGGGACAGGAAGAACGAATCAGAATCGTACAGGAGACCGTGGCGGGCAAGGAGATTACCTTCGCCCATGTGATGGGCGGCCCGGCGCCGGTCATATATCAGAAGCTGGGGCTGAACCCCCAGGTGGATTATCAGTCGTCCGCCATCGGCATCATGAACATGACGCCGCCGGAATCGGCTGTCATCGCCTCGGACATCGCGGTAAAGAGCGGGAATGTCTATCTGGGCTTTGCGGACCGGTTTACGGGGACGCTGATCATCACGGGGGAGATTTCAGATGTCATGTCCGCCATGACAGAAATCGTGGATTATTTCCGTGACACGCTGGAATACGTGGTCTGCAAGATCACGAAGAGATAGGGAGCGCGACTATGGCCCGCATCACACAGAAGGAGCTGCTGGAAAAGCTCTTCCATAAGGATTATGAACAACTGAAGGGGAAGCGGCTGCGCCTGACCAGGCTCCGCATCCCCGGCAAAGAGGTGTGCCTGGCCCATGTGATCAGCGCCCCCCAGCCCCCGGTCTACCAGAACCTGGGGCTGCACATCGGTGTCCACGAGGGCGAGGATCATCGAGGAGAATCCCTGGGCCTGATCCGCTTTACCCCCTGGGAGGCCGTGGTGGTGGCTGCCGATGTGGCCATGAAGAGCGCGGACGTGCAGATCGGCTTCATGGACCGCTTCTGCGGCTCCCTGATCCTCACCGGCGGGCTGTCGGAGGTGGAGACCGCGGTGGAGGAAGTGGTCAGGTTCTTCGGTGAGGCGCTGGGCTTCCAGACCTGCGCGGTCCACAAAAGTTAAGGAGACAGGGCGGAATAAGCATGAAGAAACTATTTTTGATGGGCAGGAGCGAGGCCGGAAAGACTTCCCTGACCCAGGCCCTGCGGGGCGAAGAGCTCCACTATGTGAAGACACAGTATACCAGCTCCGATGACGACACCATCGACTCTCCAGGGGAGTATGCGGAATCCAAGCACTTCAGCGCAGGGCTGGCCTGCTTTTCCTTTGAGGCGGACGTGGTGGCCGTGGTGCAGGCTGCGGACGAGCCCTACAATCTGTTCAGCCCCAGCCTCCGCTCCTTCATCCTCCGCCCCCTCATCGGCATCATCACGAAGATCGACTCCCCCTATGCCAATATCCCCATGGTCAGGCAGTGGCTGGTCAACGCGGGGTGCGACCGCATCTTCCTCATCAACAATGTGACCAGGGAGGGCATCGATGAACTCATGGAGTATCTGGGGGAGGATTTGCCGCAGATGACGCTTGCGGAGGCGAAGCGCAGGCAGGGCATGGGGCTGAACGAGTGGGAGGATATGGCAAAATAAAATGAATCGCATGACGGCCAATGCCAATATGGTCCCGACCAGCGCATAGCCCGCCGTTCTTCCGTCCGGGAACGCAACGGCAGAGCTGAAAGCAATGACCGCCGTTGAGGGTACCATGACCTTCAAACCGATTGCATCTATCCTGCGCAGCTTCCGGATTGCCTGCTCATCCTTTTCTTCTCTGCTGTACCTGCGGATGCGGTATGCCTGCTCCGTGAAAAATACAATGGTAAATATGATGACCATGCACTGAATCGTGTCATAGGAGCCATACCAGGCCTGTCTCGCCCACATCCAATAGCAAAAGACCAGAAGCCCCGTGTAAACGATTTTTGTGAAATCCCCGCCACGGAGCCGCGTTTCTGTAGTATCCAAGCCGTCCCATTCCCCATTCCTCAGCTCCACGTCCAGGAAATAGATTCCACGCCTCTCCGTTTCCGCCGCGGCCAGCAATTCCTGTGCGCTGGCCGCGCTGCACACCATCTTCATGTCATAGTTCTCCATGAAAATCTTCCTCTCCAGGGCAGCCTGAATCTGGCGGCGGACAGCTTCCTCGTCATCACATAGATAAACTCCAATCATGGCCTGCCCTCCACTGTCATCTCCTGCACGAACACGCCGCTCTCCCAGCTGGTGCGGCAGCGGCATTGGGGTAATCCTCCAAAATGCGCTGATAGCCGGGCAGGTCCAGCCCCGGCCCAATCCTTTGGTAGACCAGCCGTTGTCCCACATTTTTTCGGGTTCAATGACATTCGCATAGGGATTGGATATCCGAAAGGACACCCATCCATCCTGGGCCAACAGGATAATCTCCACCCAGGGCTGCTCCGTTTCCAGCGCGGCCTCCAGGGCGTTGTCCGTCAGAATCCCCAGGCAGCGGACATAATCCCATATATCCATATCCACCGCCACAACCGGATAGAGGGTTTCCAGACGGCACTCCACTCCCCTCTCCCGCATGACGGCCAGCTTACTCAAAAAGAGGTTCCTCACCTCCGGAACCTGCGAGTTTCCAATATGGGCAGATGCCAGAATCTTCTCTCCAAGCCGCATATCGAGAAGATTTTTGTCTTGACAGAGAGCTATCCTGATTGTATGGTTTTATTGAAGGAAGAAAAGGAAGGGAAGGGCAGCAATGTTATTTGATTACGACAGGACATCGGCTGACAGCATCTTCAGATACGCGAAAAGGCTGGAGGGGAAAACATTCCTGGATATCAGGAATCAGTATCTGTCCCACATGGGGATCCCTGATGCGCAAACGCTGTCCGAGGACGCCAGAGCCAAGGGGCAGCTGGGCAATTTCCTGGAGGAATATTACTTTGGCTATAAGCCCAACGGCGACCAGGCCGCCGATTTCCGGGAGACAGGCGTGGAGCTGAAGCAGACCTGCATCGATGTCAGGAAGGACGGAACCTATACGGCCGGGGAGCGCCTGTCCGTCACCAATATCTCCTATGAGGAGCCAGTGGAGGAGGACTTTTACCGGAGCCATGTATGGGAAAAGATCCGGCTGCTCCTGCTTGTCCATTACCTGCGGGACAAGTCTGTCCCCAGAATGCTCTACAGGATACTGTACGTCAATCTATTCACCCCGCCCGCCACCGACCTGGACGTCATCACCAGTGACTACAGGAAGATAGTCAACAAGATCATTGCCGGGAAAGCGCATGAATTGTCCGAAAGCGATACCCTTTATCTCGGGGCCTGCACCAAAGGGGCCACGGCGGAGAAGAGCCTCCGGCCGCAATATTATGGAGACCATGTACCGGCCAAAAAGAGAAACTTCTGCCTGAAGCGCCAATACATGGACTATGTCCTGCACACATACATACTCCGGGACGCGGTGCCCTGCGAGAGGGTCGTTTCGGACAGCGCCGCATTAAAAGAGCAATCTTTCGAGGAGATTGTCATGGAGCGGATCTCCAGGCATTTCGGCCAAAGCGACAGGGAGCTCTGCGCAGAGTATGGCAGGGAATATAACGGCAACAAGGCCCAGTGGATCGACCTTGCCTACCGCATGCTGGGGATCAGGGGGAACCACGCGGAGGAATTCGTGAAGGCCAATATCGTGGTGAAGGCCATCCGCCTGGAGGAGGATGGGGCCATGCGCGAAAGCATGTCGTTCCCGCCCTTCCGGTTCCTAGACCTTGCCTCCCAGGAGTGGGAGGATTCTGATGTGTATGCCTATTTCTCCGAGACAAGGTTCCTGTTCGTGGTCTACAGGCGCCGGGGGAGGGAATATGTCCTGCGCAGCGCCAGATTCTGGAACATGCCTGGGGCAGACCTGGAGGTTACCGTCAGGGAAGGGTGGGAGGCCGTGCGGCGGACCATCCGGGAAGGGGTCAGGTTCTCGGTCAGCCCCAACGGCACCATTTCCAACAACCTTCCCGGGAAGGGCGACAACCGGATCATCCATATCCGCCCGCATGCGGCAAAGTCGGCATATCGGCTGGCGAACGGCATCGTCCGCGGGAATGTGGAGCGGGACGCCAATCCGCTGCCGGACGGGCAGTGGATGACTACGCAGAGCTTTTGGATCAATAACAGTTATATTTTGGGAGAGATTTGAGGGATTCGAAGTGCGGTCCTTATCAGTTCATGAACCGGAAGTTCCGCCCCTGTTTATACTGCGCCTGTAGTCCCCTCATCGATAGCGTCCCCGCTCCCATCTGCTAACCGCCCGGGGCGTGATTCCCAGCCGCAAAAGCGTAAAACAACAAGCTGTTCGCCCGAACCTAAAATTCGATTTTCAAGCTGTCACCCTCTACGGCAACACCCCCGCTCTTTGTGATGGGCAGCTTTTGATCCTCGGAAAAGCCAATGGTCTCCCCGTCATGCAATACCACATCTTCGCTAATCACATAATTGGCAATGTCAGAGAGAAATTCGTGGAGGGCCTGGACATCGGCCTGACTGTCCAGCACTTCCATTTCGTCATAACCGAAGTACCGCATTCCGCCGGTGTAGGCGCAAAGACCCTTTTTGCCATTGTAAATCCCGATCCAGACCAGATTGTAAATGGGAAACAAATCTTCTTCCAGCATCCCGGAGAAATGCTGATAATAGTCCGGGGCATAGACCACCTCGCCGGTGTAAATGCCCAGCACCCCGTCCTGCTTGCAGGCGGAGACCACTGTTTTGACGAGGAGTGTGCCGCATTCGATGGGAGAAATCTCCTTGCCTATGACAGCAATCAGAAGATGGGCCACATGGTCTTTTACCTGTTCCGCGCCATTGCACCACATGAAGTTTTTGGCCGCAGCCTCTTCCGCCTCGCCGTCGGGAATGGGCGCGGGCATGAAGGATACGGCAATCATAGCCCCCTGATAACTGATAAGAAAAACCTCATCGGTTTCCCCGTCCTCGCCGCCCTCATCTTCGCTGTCTTCATCCTCGCTGTCCTCATCCTCGCCGTCCTCATCTTCGCTGTCATCCGGTTCATCCTCGATGCCCCAGCTTTCTTTCAAATCCCGCAGAAGGGCCTCTTTGTCCCACCTGGCCTCTTTCAGAAGGACATAATTGACGAAGGTGCCGGGGTTCTCCTTTTGCTCCTCCGCCCGCCGGGCCTGCTCCATCCAGTAGGAGCGCATCACTTCCACCAGAGCGATGGCCTTTTCCTGGGCAGTGGCCGGGTCATAGTCCTCCATCTCGCTGAACACATGGCCGCAGTGCTCCAGTTCGTCCCCCTCGTAGCCGCCGCAGACGCCCAGCAGCCATTTCCCCATCAGGCTCTTTTTGTACCTGAAAATGTAGTAGTGCAGATCATGCAGTTCAAACTCCCCGGCGCACTCGATTTTTGCCGGAGCCTTGCCCAGCTCCGCCGGATGGGCAAGCCACTGGGTCAGGGACTCCATAGCGGCATTCATTTGTTCTTGGTTCACATCAGTTACCTCCTTCGATTTGATAAAGGGAAAACCATTTATACATCAATTTCTAGTTTATAAGAAACTGCAATAATATCGTAAACATCATCGTATGTAAACAGCCGGTAGTGCTGATAAATATCTTTGTCAAAGTCTTCTCTAACTGGCAGGGATTTTAACCAGGAACTGTCCTCAATCAAATCGAAGGAGCTGTCGTCCGGATGCCCCGGCATAGCCATATTTTCATAGGTGTCGAGTTCGCAGGCAAAATAGGCCAACACCCGTTGGAAGATGAGAGTATAGGGAAACCACTCTTTCTCGTCCTTGTGCCGGGAGATTAGATGACCGTTGATGTCCCCCGTAAAAGTCAGATTATCCAGGGCATCTCGTTTCACCTGATTCAGATAGATACAATCTCGCCCATTCAAAACACCTAAGCAAGTGTCTATTGCAGCCGCTTTCTCCATAATGTTTCTCCTGTTTTTAGTTCCGCATCTGCCCCGCCCAGCCTCCAGACATGGGCATGGGCACTGGACGGGGCAGACGCTTATTTAAATAAGCTATTGACATTTCTTAGCTGGACTATGTTTTATCCATAGACAGCATCTCCATGCTCTTTCACAGAACAATCCAAACTATGAAAGCTCCTTTATATATTCCCGAAATATGATTGCCTCTACCGCTGGCGTTTTAGATGCAAAGGCGGCATTCTCAATTCCGTCTGTTATTAGCAGCCTTTCCCATAATCGGGGAAAATCTTCAAAGTCGAATCGATTGTCGTCAAGTATGATATATTCGTCTATCTTCGGGTGCTCCTCCAGATAATCCTGAATGCCCTGTCCTCTCTTATTCCAGTGTTCCTTCGTCACTGCAGATATTTCAAGATTATATCCCATCAGTTTATCTCTTAAATAATCGAGGTCTCCTCCTATCCTGACATTCTTCCAGTCAGATGTCAGGACAATATCTCCGCCACCATACTTTTCAATGGCTCCCGCAAGAATCTCTATTCTGGCGTCATCCACTCCAATATGGCCATCGGGAGAGCTTATGACTGTCTTCCTGGTGTTCAAAACGCCGTCCACGTCCAAAAAAACTGCAAAACTCATGTAACGCTTGTTCCCTCTCTTTTCTAATGCCACAATCCTGTCTCAGCCTATATCTCCGACACATGCTTATCGTCTTCCAAACTTAAGCTCATATCTTCTTCAAGAACCGGAAGTCAGGGTCTCTTGATGGTGTCTGTTTACAGATGCTCTAGTCAAGCGGCTCTTTTATTTTCCCCACTTCAAATAATCGTACATAAGAATTTATTTTTTCGGTCAAATGGAATTAGCCTCAAAAGCAATCCGTTTCCCTTGGATACCCTTACCGTTTTAGAAGTAAAGTGGCAAATTAAGCATCTGTCGCTTCTATCCATTTTTTAGGTGACATTGTAAAAGCATTCGCTCCAGCCTGCTTTTTAAACCCCTCGAATTCGAGGGGTTTAAAATCTGAGTTATGTAACCTTTCCCATAATCCC
>CAMQOJ010000105.1 GCA_947003375.1 uncultured Lachnospiraceae bacterium | reverse complement strand
CTACACGAGTCTCTTCGTCGGCAGCGTCAGATGTGTATAAGAGACAGCTACAGAGTTGTTTGCAGTTGGTCTAACATCATAGTCATTATACACTATCATTATTGGACTAAGCATGCCTGACAAACCCGTGTTTAGCGCATTAATCGCTCCAGTCACAGTCCCATCCCCAATCCCCGCAAGACTTGTGCCTCCCAGCAGCTTCCACAGATACCGCAAGTTCTTTACAGCGAGGGAGAACTTCCGCATTAGGCTGCTATGCTTCTCCCCAGATGCCACGACTCCGATATCTGCCCATCCTGTCGGATTTGTGGCATCTCCGCTGGAAAAGGTAACAGTATTATCTGCAGAGTCCCCAGTCTTTTCCATTTTGGCGCTCCACCCACTGATTAGGGTACTAGTGATTCCATCCAGCACGGATTTATTGCCATGGGTATGCTTTTTGGTATTTGCGTCATTCCAATTTGTCCTCTCGGTAGGCGCTACGTGCTTCGTGGTATCCTTTGTATGGCTGTCAAACTCTGCCGCAGATGCCTTCTTGCCAATCGCCGCATCCAGCGCGTCCATGATGGTCTTATGCGCGGCAATCGCATCCGCCACCTCCTTCAGGGTATCAAGGCTGCTCGGGGCCCCATTTATCAAATCCGCAATCTTCTGGTTCGTGTAAGCTGCCAGCTGCTGATATAGCTCATCCAGCGCCGTCTGCTGAGGTACGGATACTGGCTTCTCTGCATCGGGGGTATTATCGGTGCTCCCCAGGCCTACCTGTGCCTTTGTCACCTTATGGGGATTGTCCGTATCCTTTATATGGTCGTCCAAAGACTCTCCCGCCTGTTCCCTCGCTGCATCAATCGCCGCCTGCTGGGCCGTGGACACCGGCTTGTCCATATCTGCCGTGTCGTCAACATTACCCAGCCCTATCTGGTATTTCGTCACATGATGCGGGTTGCCCTTATCCCGTATATGATCCATCAGTGCTCCCGCTGTAGCATATGTCTTGTCGTCATATAGGATTGTGACATGCTCCGCATCATAGCACTTGACCATCGAATGAAGGATAATCTCATAGACTTTGTCATCTGTCTGGGGCGGCATATAATCAGGTTCGTCCACCAGGCAGATGCAGTACAGCACCGTCTCTTCCTTGCCGACCAGCCTGGCAAAGATGCCTACCTCAGTCAGGTGATAGCCCTCCTCCAATCCTTCATTGTGTATGACGCTCTCCAGTATCAGGTAATCTCCATCCCCATCCTCTATCTGGCTTATGCTGCTGAAGAAGAACCTCTGCCTGGCCTCCTTGAGACTGTCCATATGCCTGGCCTGCTTCCTGTCCTCTTCAGTATATATGCCTGAACCGACTTCAATATAAGCAAATTCCATCAGGCCCTGCCCACCCCTTACCTGGTTCTCCAGCTTCCTGCCGACCTCTGTAGGTATGGAATTATTGTATACTGCCATCCGTCTCCTCCCATCCGACCTTTACAGTCTCCTTGACGATGCTCGCCACCGCGACATGAATCCTCGTTTCTTGATTTCTAAGGAATGATATCTTATCAATATGTGACCTCACATTCTTGATTCTCTTGATGAGATTTTCGAATTCTTCTATGGAAGCATAGCTCGCACCCGCATCCGTGATTACCCGGAACATATAGGGCTTTCCTCCATACTCGAACCACTCCTTGACCTCGCCTTGCCCGAACGTGGCCGCCACCAGCTCCTCCACTGCGGCCGGTGTCCCGGCTTTCCCATACCAGAGCAAAGCGCCTTTGATGAGCCTCCTTTTCGTCCAGATATCGAAAGAGTCCTCATAATATTGAGTGTCCAACTCAATCGCCAGCATGTCCAGGACATCATCCCCCAGTACGTCTATTGCAGAATAGACGCCTATACCCCTGCAATATCCCATGAGCCTCTGCATGGCTGCCCCAAGAGCGAAGCTCAGTGCCTGGACACCCGCCCGCTCCGAAAGGCATTCCGGTAGAATCTGCGCCACCTGGCTCTCTTCCAGCCTAATCATCCTCCACCCCACCGTACTTGACGGTCACAGCCCCTGTTCGTGCAACAGTGCTTTCGTTCAATACCGTAAAGACAGGGCTTTCCACCACGACCCTTTTTACTCCTGCCTCCATGACTTTATGTATAAGATAGGACGGGTTTATGTCCCTGCCGATTTTTTCAGTCTGCCACATGTTGTATATAGATACAGCCGTCCCCACATCAGCCTGGATAGCGGCGGCGGCCACTTTGTTGCTGGCAGATATATAATAAGTCATCCGGATATCATACTCCCTGACTTCTGGAGCGCGTACCGTCACCTTATCCGTGAGCGGCCTAATGCTCCTGTCGTCCAAGCGCTCTTTCACCTTCTGAACCAGTGCGTCCTCCGGGATTCTGCCTCCCTCGCAGATAAAGTATACATCCACCTCGCCCGGAACTTCTGAACGTACCAGGACATCCGTGATTTCTGACGAGGTCGTCTTTGTATGGTACTCATATGCGCCCGTGGGGCCAGCTGTAGAATAAGACTTTGGGTAATTATAGATTCTTTCTTTCAGGCTCTCATCATCCTCCCGATCCTCACCCCCATATGTGGCAGCCAGATTCGACACCTCCGTAATATACGGCAATGTATTCACCAGCACGTTCAGCTTCCCGACAGAAATGCCGTTTCCTGTCGCTCCGGGTTCCGTGCAAGTCGCAGATACGCTGACGCTAGTCTCGCCGGCCCGGATTTCCGCATATTCGTCCGTAGCGAAGAATACATGATTGCCATTCGTCACCCGGCAGCCTGCTGGAATGGACACCGCAGATTCAATCGGGCTGCTGATGGCAAACTTCATCACGGTTACCGCCGCGGTCTTCTGGTTCCTGCTCAGCCCTCTGAGCGCAGCCAGATTGTCAAGGAAATCACCCCTTGCGTAAGTCAGGAAGCCCATCTTCCCTGCATAGTCCGCATACTGCATCGCTTGATATATCTGCATCGTGCAGGCGTACATAATCAGCCGATAGGGATCCGCTGGTGCCAGCGGTGCCTCCCGGCCCGTAATCTCCTTATACCTTTCCCGATAGTCGTTAAGCATCTCCTCCAAGACTTCATCGACCGTGGCATTGTCGATGAAGCTGATGCTTGGGAAATTATCAGCAAACATCTTTACCCCTCCCTCGCCTTGATGAAATAGATTCTGGGACACAGCAACCCATCCGTGCTGTACTCGAACTCAATGGAATCCACTTCCACCCTCGGCTCATACCGGTCCACCTTTTCGATAATCTCCAAAGAAAGCATGTTTCTGGCCACATCCATTGGATATCCAACGATTTCGTCAAAAGAAATCCCCAGATTCCTGTCCAGAGGCTGGCTCCCCGCCCTGATGGATAGGAGGGTCTGCAGGCACCGCTTGACATCTGCATACTCTTCTGTAGAGAACGCTCCCTCTTCTACATCGATCCTTGATTCCATAGCCGTCTCCTATCTGTACTCCGCGAGGTTCAAGACGACATTTGCCGTGGCTAATATGCCATCCTTGACGACCTCGCCCCATGTCTCGCTCAAATCGGTTATCACCCACTGATAAGCGCCTACCTTCTTGTTCCCAATGACCAAAGGATACGGTGTCCCGCTCTCGACAGCCCTCTCAATCCGCTCCATCGTCTTCCTGGGCCTGATTCCATGCATAGCTGACAGATGGATTGGGAGAGAGACCGTCCTCTGCCCAGGACCCAGGAATTCCGGAATCGGCTTCCCCAATATCGGCTCATGAACCGCCCACCGCCCTTTTATGCTCTGCGTCATCTTGTTGAAAGTGAGCACCTTTTCCATGCTCACTTCGAATACAATCAGACTGCCTAAATTCCCAATCTTTCCCATATGCTGCTGCCCCTCATATCGTATGCGGAAGGCCGAGCGTATCCTCAATCCGCTCAATCCGCTTCATCATCTCTTCCACCGTAATCTCTCCATAAGAACATTTCAGCGTGACCTCCTCACCCTCCACCATGACGTTCATCGCCTTCAGGAAGATATCAGTCTCCGCCTCGATGCTGATTTCCGTCATGGCCTTTAATTCCGCAGCCTCTTCCGTTATCTTCAGATAGACGTCCGGTTCCACTTCGCCGATGTCCTCATCCCCTCCAGAATCGTCATCCCCAGATGCCTCCATGCTGCCGATGACCACAGTCGCGCCGACCAGCATGGCATCTCCATCCAAGGACACGGAAGACCCTCCCCCGGAAACAGATGCCTTGCTCTTGCCCTTCAATGATATGCTTCCCGCATTCAGCAGATATGCGCCTCCTATGCAGATGGCATTTGCTCCGTTGCCAAAGTCCTTGCGGTAGCCCGCATTCGCTTTCGGCTGCATGCCACCCCCGTAGTATGTCCCGAGGACGAACCCCTTGCTGCTCCCGTTCTCCATATGCATAGTGACGACCCGGTCCCCAACCTCCGGCATGGAATATTCCTGGTTCATCGTAAGCATAGACAAGGGCAGGGATGCGCTCCCTTCGTCTTCATACATCACCTTGACCTTTCCAATGGTTGGATATATATTTGTCACCTTTCCGATTCTGGTTCTCATGCTCATACTTCCTTCCCGCCTGGACGGACATCGGCTCATTCCTCCGGTATGGTCAAAGTCTCTCCAGGCCATATCCAGTGCCCATTGTCGGAGCTTTTCTTCCCATGCTCCTTTGCAGTGGATTCAATCAAATCTGAATTGGCATCGTAGATTATATGATACTTCGTGCCGGTTCCATAGAACATCCTTGAAATCCCCCAAAGCGTATCGCCTGAGACGACAGTATAGATCCGGCTGCCTTTGCCTCCTGCGGACGGAGGTGGCACAGTCGCCTTGATGGCCGTCTGTACCTTATGTATGGAAAGGTGCATGCTATAGCCCTTGCCCAAACTATGCCTCACCTTGTCCACATAATATTTCCCATCAAAATTCCCGAATCCTGAAATCATGACGCAGCTGGAGGCCACGATCCTCGTGTCTGCCCGGATTGTCACTTCCATCGTCTGGATTCTGCGGTTCGCCTCGTTCACCTTAGCCGCCGCCTGCAGTTCCGCATCATACTGGCCATAAGCCTGCGTATTGATGGCGTACATCCTCCCCTGGCTCCCCATCGTCACCTTTATGGTATCCTCCAAATCAGGGTCTGTATAGTCCAGGTTCACGCCAGTATAAGTCCCGTCTACAGTGGTATTGGCCGACCAGGAATCGGCATCCGCCTCCTCTATGGTAAGAATCGCCCCCTTTTCCTCATAGCTCACGATATCGAATATGACGATCTTATGGTTATACGCCTTCATGGCCAGCCCATACTTCTCGCACAGCGAGTATAGGAAAGCGCTGTCCGTCTGCTTGCTCTGCTCCACTTCCGCTACCTGTATCGAATTGGCATCATAATGCAGAGGTACGCCCGCCCTTGCCGCAATCTGGGATGCAATCTCCTGGACTGTGGTCTTCTCCCAGGTGTTCGTCACCGGAAGGGACTTAAAGTCATCCATGGCAGGCATGCTCACGCCGCCAAGGCTGCAGGTGAGCGGCCTGCCTGAAAACGATATGTCGTCCAGCACGAACGTGCCGCAGTCGAAGGCCTCTGTCCCCTCGCCACTCCCCCAGTTGGTAAGGACGATCCGCGCCCCAAGGCTTGCGCCGCGCTTCGGCATGAGCCTCCCCATCCATTCCTTTCCGATGTTCTCGAGTGAAATCGACATGCTGTCGGACTGGCCGCTCGCCACATCCGTATAGGTAAACTCTGTCGCCTGTCCAGCAATCCCCGCGCTTAGCTGTGGGTTTGACGCGCCTGCCCTCTTTATGATGTCCTTCACCTGCCCCCCTGCCTCCCCTCCAGAGATGCCTGGGACGGCAAGGGCCTCCCCGGGCCACAGCCACCAGCCTGCTGTGGATCCTTTATAGGAGCTCTCCCTGCCGTGTGCTTTAGCCGTATCCTCAATCACATCTGCGTTCGCATTGTATATCTTCAAATAATCGGCGCCGTTTCCATAGAAATTCTTCGCGATGTTCCACAGGCTGTCCCCCTGAGCCACCGTATAAACGGCATCTCTAATAGCTGCCCCTCCGCCTGCTGTCTCCGCGGCAGACTCCGTCTTCGTCCCGCCATAGCTGATTTCCAGTCCTGCCTGATGCGGCTTCATGTCATCTCCTCCAATCCGGCAGATTCCCCCTGTCCTCCGGAAGCTCCTCCACCTTTAAGCATATCCCCTCTGGGAACACGAAATATCCCAGCTGTTCCTGGTTGTTCGCCATTAGGAAGTAGGCATATGCCTCGTTCCCATACACCTCCTTGGCAATGCCGTCCCATACATCTCCTGATTTCGTCTTATATGTCTTTGCCATAATGCTCCTTATCAGAACGACACGCGCGAGCGGCTCTTGAAATACCTGTCCATCATGCTGTCGAACTTGTTCTGGGATATCTCCAGCGCCTCCGTCACGTCGTCCCTGCTGGGTGCTGCACCATAGAAATTCAGCACAGGGCTATACTGCACCGTTGCCCCTTCGCTGCTCCCAAGGTCAATGCCGTCGAACACGCCCTCCATCCCCAGCAGCCTCCCGGCCTCCTCCCAGAGCGATATGGCGTTCCGGCTGCCGTCCAGCGGAATTACCGCCTCCGGCCCCTTCTCCGCCAGCCAGGACAGCTCCTTGTTCCGTATGATGCCGCCGTCCGCGTTCCTGTCTATGTCCAGGCTGCCAAGCCCACCCATCGTCTTAGCCACGTTTCCAAGGCTTCCGCCAAGCAGCCCGCTCATGCTGCCGCGCAGGATTGGATTCAGGGTTATCTCCACGTCAGCTGTTGCCTGGAAATTCTGGGCATAGCACTCATCGATTATCTGCTGCGTCTGTCTGTATACCCCATCTACTGCTGGACGGACGCTGGCCTCGGCTGCTGCATTCACGTTTTCTGCCGTGGCCATTGCCGCCGTATTGGCGGCTCCACGGGCCACTTCTTCCGGCACATAATAACCAAGTCCCTCCAGCTCCTCCATCATCTCCCTGTAGAAGCTCTCATATTGTCCGCTGTTCACCAGCTGCTCACCCAGAACGTTCCCTACCGACTCGTAATCCAAGCCTGCCTGGGACAGCACGTCAAGCATCGCGAAGCTGGACAGCCCAGTGATGAACGATTCCGGAATCTCTTTTCCGACCGCCTCATACTGCTCCCTCATCGACTTCATCTCCTCAATGGACGGCAGCATGGCTTCCAGTAGCTGGCCTATCGCCTGCCGAGTAGTCTTGTCCATGTCGCTATAGTCGAAGCTCTGGAGCATGGATGTCCATGCAGTGACTGGCGCGTCCATCCATCCGGACACCCCTTTCTCCGCGTAGGATTCCATCGTTTCCTGCACTTGTTGTATATAGCCCTCAATGGCAGGATCGATTTCCCCGGCATATTGCGCCATGATGGTCTCCAGCTGGAAGTTGACGGACTTCGCCTTTGTCTCTCCTACGTTCTCCAGATACTGCGCCTGGAGGCTCTCCAGTGCTTTCTGGTACCCGGCCTCATCCAGATAGTCCCCTGCCGCATATGCCGCCTGGATTGCCGCATAGTTCTTCGTGTAGGACTCCTGATAGGCGCTCGATGCCTCCGCGACCTGATCCGCCAGTTCCTTCTGCAGGTTCATGAAAGAGTCTGCCGTAAGGCTCCCGCCTCCTGCATATTCCATCCCTAGGACTGAAAGCCGTGCATCGAACTCGCCGGTCGCCATCGCCTCCTCGATTTCCGCCATCTGCCTCTGGATGTCCGCAATCACCTTCGTCTCCTTGATGTCCAGGAGCCCGTCATTGAAGGCATCCGTCAATGCCTCGTTGAGCTGCGTGCCCAGAGAGGACAGCTCATCGTACTTGTCCTGATAGAATCGGTTCACCTTTGCGGCCACGTCCTGCCCCTCCAGGTCGCCCTCCGAAAAAGCTACCTGTAGGTTGAGCGATACGGCGTACTGGGACTGCAGCGCATAGTCCTGGGCTGACTTCACATACTCGTCAATCGCCTGTTTGTAGGACTCGTTCTCCTCCTCCGTCAGCTCCATGCCGATGGATATCTTCCAGTTCAGCTTGTCAACTTCCGAAACGGAATCCTCCATGGATGCAGAAATGTCCCCCAAGTCCTTAAAGGCATCCAGGGCTTTCCTTACCCCGCCAAGGCTCTCAGAGTCGATGATATGCCCTGCCACGCTCCGCAGCTCTTCCATGGAAAGGGCTATGCTCCCGAAATGGTCTGCCAGATTCCGGTCCACCAGATCCTGCTCGTGCTGCTTATAGGCCGCATAGGCCGCGACGAGCCCTCCGATTGCGGTCATCACGCCGCTGATCGCCCATTGGCCCTTGGTGAGCCCTAAAATCGAGTCCGCGATATGCGTCACCGTGGACGCGAGCTTGTATGTCGCAAAAGCCCCTCCGATCCCGGCGATGACCGAGACGATGCCCTGTCCATTCTTGATTGTCCACTTCCCGAAATCAAGCATGGCAGAAAACACCGGCTCAGCGAACTTCCTGAATTTCCTCTGTAAGGTGGGAAACCGCACTTCCGCCTCCCCCATCCATTTCTTTAGCCCATTCGCGCCCTTGATGTAGTCATCGAATTCATGCACCTTTCCCGTGACCGTCCCGATAGCGTCCACGAACGGCTCCCGCAGGTCGTCATAGGCATGTATCCCCAGCTCCTTGAACGCATTCCCCATGAGCTGCACCTTGCTCTCCGCCGTCTCATACCTCTTCCCCGCCTCCTCCGCAAGGGCCGTGCTTTCGTCCCACGCCGCATTGGCCGTCTGGATGGCCTCGGACATCACCCCGTCCGCATTGGCCAGGGACTGGATCGTATTGGACAGCCTGACTTCGGTCAGCCCGAGGTCGTCCATTATGACGATGGCCGACTTCCCGTTCCTCTCCACATCGTTCAGCCCGCCGATGAACGCCGACAGCGCCTCTATAGCATCTTTCTGGAACGCCTCCGTGAACTCTGCCGATGTCATCCCTGCCACCGAAGCATATTCCTCTAGGGACTCGCTCCCCAGCTCCGTGGCCATCTGCATCTTCTTCAGCAGCTTCGACATGGACGAGCCTCCAGCCTCCTCCCCAATGCCTACGGAGCTCATGGACGTGGACAGCGCCATGATCTGGGCCTCGGTCAGCCCCACCAGCTCCCCAGTGGATGCCAGCCGGGTCGCCATCTCCACGATGTCCGCCTCGGTCGTGGCGAAATGGTTCCCCAGGTCCACTACCACGGAGCCCAGGCGCTCCCAGTTGCTGGTGCCGTCCTCCCCATAGTCCGCCATGTTCACGATGTTCGCGAACTTGGCCAGGGAAGTGGACGCCTCCTCTGACGACAGGTTCGTGGAGACCCCCATGTTGATCATGGTCTCCGTGAATCCAGCAAGGCTTTCCCTCGCGATGCCCAACTGCCCCGCTATCTCCATTACCCCTGCGATTTCTGCAGCGCTGGACGGCATCTCCCGGGCCATCCCCAGGATGTCCTCCCGCAGCCTGCCATACTCTTCATCCATAGCGTCCACGGTCTTCTTTACCCCGGCAAAAGCGGACTCAAACTCCATGCCGATGTTCACCGAGACGCCAGTGACAGCCCCTACCGCTGCCGCTGCGGCCCCCGCTGCCTTCGCGATGCCGGAGAAGCATGCCATGCCGGCCTTCCCTATCCTGTCGAATCCCGGATCCAGCTTCGAGAACCCGCTCTCCAGGGACGCCACCCGCTTCCTGGCCTTTTCCAGCCCGGACAGCTCCTTCTTCGCCGAATTCAAGCTGGTATTGAACGACCTGTCCACCATCCCCGCAATCCTGATGGCGAGGCTATACTCTTTTCCTCCTGCTGACAACTTCCGTCACCTCCCTTACCGTGTCCAGGAAATCGGGCATGGACATGTCCAGCAGCCTGAACATGTCCATGTGCGCCACAATCGACATCTGTACCGCGACCCTCCTCAGCTTCCCGACATCTGCAGGGCTCAGTCCGATGCGAATAAAAAACCCATCACCCTGTTCTTCACCTTCAGCAGGACATTCGGCGGGAGCTGGAAGAAGAACTCCACCGGCAGCTTCGCCGCCCTTGCCGCGAAATAGCATGCATACTCTATGGAGACCTCCGGCATGACTCCCATGTCCCCGGCAGTCCTCTGCATGACCTTATTGATGGCGATCATGTCCGTCCCTGTCAGCTCCTCCATCCCGCTCAGGTCGATTTCTGTATATACCTTATGCTCGAACTCATGCGGCTTCGCAAGCTTTACCACAAAGCGTTCGTCATACACTGCGTCCCCTGTCTCCTGAAGGGCCGCGCTTACAACCCCTTCCCTGCCCATCATCAGCTCATTCCTCTCGTCCATCAGCTATATGCCCTCACTTTCTCCAAAAGGTCTATGCCATCTACCACAAAGACCGAATTCAGCTTGTCGTACTCCAATTTCGTCTTCCCATCAATCTCAATCATGATATACAGGAGCTCCATCGTGACGCTGGCCGCCATCTGTTTTCCCAGCTCCAGTTTTCCAGGCTCAAAGCTCTTCATCCGTCCACGCTCCACGACCCTCATTCCCCTATAGTCCAAAGCGCCGGTTGACTTCACAGTATGCTGCTCCGATGCCCTGAAGGTCAGGGCAACTGCTGTCTCTTATACACATCTCCGAGCCCACGAGACAGATGAGGATCTC
>CAMQOJ010000104.1 GCA_947003375.1 uncultured Lachnospiraceae bacterium | reverse complement strand
GTGTGCATGGCAGCCGCCACATGGAGGGGGATATGCATACAACCCGCCAGGGCGGCGGCTGCCCAGTGGAAGACAGCCTGCCGGAAGGTGTGCAGGGCGGGAGCCAGGGGCAGCAGGATATTCAAAAAGACAGCCAGGGCAGAAGCTTCCCAGTGGAAGACAGCCTGCCGGAAGGTGGGCAGGGCGGGAGCCAGGGGCAGCAGGATACCCAGAAAGACAGCCAGGGCAGCGACTTCCCGGGGGAAGACGGAGTGCCGGAAGAGGGCGCCCAAGGCGGAAATCCGGGGCAGCAGGAGGAACAGGCAGGCGGGGCCGGGGCCGACCGGAGGATTGAAATCGATTCAGATGCCATAGAGCCTGTAACCATAGAGCCCATAGGGCCGGTGCAGGGCGGCGGGGCACAGGGGCAATGAACGGCGCAGGGAGGCACATTCCACGCAGCTCTCTGCGGGGAAGTTTATCGGGAAAGGCAGGGGAGATATGGGCAGGGACTGGAGGCAGTGGGCAGCGGATAAGGGACTGCAGAAGTGGTTCCGCAGAGATAACTTTTTGATTCTGGTCCTGACCGGGATTCTCCTGGTCATCATAGCGCTTCCCACAAAAAAGGGGGAGGACCAGAAGGACAATAATATAGACGGAATAGGAAAAATCGCGCCGGAAGCCGATGCGGCCCGCACAGGGGAGACCCGGGAGGAAGCTGCCGGGACGGCTGACGGAACAGCCGATGCGGACGGACTCTATGCGGCCCAGATGGAGGAGCGCCTGACCCAGGCCCTGACCCGGGTGGAAGGGGTAGGGGAAGTGCGGGTGATGATTACGTTGAAGTCATCAAGCGAGCTGATTGTGGAGAAAGAGCAGCCCGTGCGCCGCAGCGCCACCAGCGAGAGCGACGCCATGGGCGGGAGCCGCAGCATAAACGAGGTGGACTCCCAGGAGAGCGTGGTGTACCGCTCTGACGGCAGCTTAAACGAGCCCTATGTGATAAAGACCCTGCCCCCGCAGATAGAGGGCGTGCTGGTCATCGCCCAGGGGGCCGGGAACGGCAACGTGAGCCGCACCATCGTGGAAATCGCCCAGGCCCTGTTCGATGTGGAGGCCCACAAGGTGAAGGTGGTGCGGATGGAGGAGATTGCCCAGTGAGCTTTCCGGGCATTGGGCCGGGCCAGACAAAGTTTTTGAGACAGGTGCATATATCGCAAAAAAGGCTCATACAATGAAGTATTAAAACACGAAGAGGGGAATGAATGTGAAAAACCTAATCAAGAAGAACCAGCTTATGATAACGGCACTGGCGATCATGATAGCGATTGCGGGCTATCTGCAGTTCGCCGGCAGCGGAATGGAGGATGAGTACCTGAAGACGGACGACAGCAACGTGGAGGCCAGCAATGCCAGCCCGGTGGACTCGGAGGGTGTCGTCACCGAGAATTACACCCTGGACGGACTCCTGGACCTGTCGGAGGAAGACCTGATGAACAGCCAGACGGACATCGAGAGCCTGGACACGGACGGAGGCGCCATCGTGGACGATTACCTGACGGACGGGATGGAAGTGGCGGACGCGGGCACCACGGGCGAAGACGCAGATGTGGTTGACGCGGACGGCACCGCGGAGGGAGAAGTGGCCGGGAACACGCCGGAGGAGGGAGAAATCCCGGGCGAGGCCGTATTCACCTCCAGCACGGGGGCAGGGATCCTCTCCGACGCCAAGCTCCTGAAGGAACAGACCAGGGCGAAGAATAAGGAGATGCTGCTGGAGATCATCAACAGCGCAGGCCTCTCCGATGAACAGAAGCAGGCGGCGGTGGACAGCATGGTGCAGATGACCGCCATCGCCGAGAAGGAATCCGCCGCGGAGATCCTGCTGGAGGCAAAGGGCTTCCAGGACGTGGTGGTCAGCATCAACGGAGATGCGGTGGACGTAGTGGTCAACGTGCCGGCCCTGGACGACGCCATGCGGGCCCAGATCGAGGACATCGTGAAGCGCAAGACCGAGGTCCCGGCGGAGAACATCATCATCAGCACGGTTGCCCAGTAAAAAAGTTGTTTGTTTTACATAATACTTATGATATAATGACCTTATTCAGGGCATGGAGCGGCCGGATGGCCATCCATCATGTGCGGGCTTTGCACATGATATAATGACCTTATTCAGGGCAGGAAGCGGCCGGATGGCTATCCATCATGTGCGGGCTTTGCACATGATATAATGACCTTATTCAAGGCAGGAAGCGGCCGGATGGCCATCAGAGAGGACAGAAGAGACTATGAAAAGGGTATTTTTGATCGTGCTGGACAGCTTTGGAATCGGTGCAATGGAGGATGCGGCTTCCTACGGCGACGTGAACGTCAACACGCTGGGGACTGTGTCCTCCAGCCCGTTCTTTTCCATGCCGAACATGGGGGAGCTGGGGCTGTTCCGGATAGACGGCGTATCCGTGCCGGGAAACAGGAAAGACCACAGCGCCGTGATAGCCAGGCTCAGGGAGCGCTCCAGAGGCAAGGATACCACCATCGGCCACTGGGAGATTGCGGGGATTTATTCACCCAGGCCCCTGCCCACCTATCCGGAGGGGTTCCCGAAGGAGGTGCTGGATGCCTTCTGCGAAAAGACAGGGCGGGGCGTGCTCTGCAACCGGCCCTACTCCGGCACCACGGTGATTCAGGATTACGGCGATGCCCATATGGCCACCGGAGACCTGATCGTATATACCTCCGCCGACAGCGTGTTCCAGATAGCGGCCCACGAGGAGAAAGTGCCTCTGGAGGAGCTGTACGGATACTGCAGGGCTGCAAGGGAGATCCTGCAGGGCCGGCACGGCGTGGGCAGGGTCATCGCCAGGCCCTTCATCGGCCCCCGGGGCGGGGAATTCACAAGGACGGCCCACCGTCATGATTTCTCCATCCTGCCGCCCTCCACCACCATGCTGGATCAGCTCTCGGACAGCGGCAAAGCGGTCATCGCCGTGGGCAAGATCAAGGACATCTTCGCCGGAAAGGGCATCACGGAGTCCGTGTACACCTCCGGCAACGAGGAGGGCATTGAGCGGACGCTGGAATATCTGGACAAGGAGTTCGAGGGGCTCTGCTTCATCAACCTGGTGGACTACGACATGCTCTACGGCCATCGCAGGGATATAGACGGCTACGCGAAGGCGCTGACCTACTTTGACGGCAAGCTTCCTGACATCTTAGGAAAGCTGAAGGAGGAGGACATCCTCATGATCACGGCCGACCACGGCTGCGACCCGGGGTACCTTGCCACCACCGACCATACCAGGGAGCATGTGCCGTTCCTCATGTACGGATCCGGTATCAAGCCAAGGAACCTGGGCACCCGGGAGACCTTCGCGGACATCGGCGCCACTGTGCTGGACTACTTTGGCATCGTGCCCGCTTTTGAGGGAGAGTCCATGCTGCCATTCGGAGAAGGGATACCATTCGAAGAAGGGATACCTTCCCGGGAGGACGGATTCGTCACCCCGCCGTAAGGGCAGGGCCGGAAAGAGAAAGGAGACGAAAGAGAAATGTGCGACTGTCTGATCTGTGAGAGGATTGAACTGATAAAGAAAAACAAAAACCCTTATTTCGTCAGAGAACTGAATACAGGTTATGTAGTCATCGGAGACCATCAGCGAATCAGGGGATACTCCCTGTTCCTGTGTAAGCAGCATGCCACAGAGCTGCATTTTCTGGAGCCTTCCTTCCGGCAGGAATTCCTGCGGGAGATGTCGCTGACTGCGGAGGCAGTCTATAACGCATTCCAGCCGGAAAAGCTCAACTATTCGTTGCTGGGAGCCGGAAGGGGGCTTCACATGCACTGGCATTTCCACCCCAGGAGGAAAGGGGATACGCCGAAGCCCGGCCCGGTATGGCAGCTGGGGGACGAGCTTCTCGCGGACGAGTACCTTACCACGCCGGAGGAATTGACGGAATTAAAGGAGAGGTTGAACGCAGAATTGGACAAGCTGTTGTGATGACATGAAAATGGAGGAACGTGAATAAATGAACGATTACACAGAAGAAATAAACCGCCGCCGCACCTTTGCCATCATCTCACACCCGGATGCCGGCAAGACCACCCTGACGGAGAAATTCCTGCTCTACGGCGGGGCCATCAACCTGGCGGGGAGCGTGAAGGGAAAGGCCACGGCCAGGCACGCGGTCTCCGACTGGATGGAGATAGAGAAGGAGAGAGGTATCTCGGTGACCTCCTCGGTGCTGCAGTTCGAATACGGCGGCTACTGCATCAATATATTGGACACGCCCGGGCATCAGGATTTCTCGGAGGACACCTACCGCACCCTGATGGCAGCGGATTCCGCAGTGATGGTGATCGACGCCTCCAAGGGCGTGGAAGCCCAGACCAGGAAGCTGTTCAAGGTCTGCGTCATGCGGAAGATTCCGATCTTCACCTTTATCAACAAGATGGACAGGGATGCCCGGGACACCTTCGATCTGCTGGACGATATCGAAAAAGAGTTAGGCATCGCTACCTGCCCTGTGAACTGGCCCATCGGTTCGGGAAAGGAATTCAAGGGCGTCTATGACAGGGAGAAGAAATGCGTGATCTCCTACGCGGACACGGAGAAGGGCACCAAGGAGGGCAGGGCCACGGAGATTCCTGTGGCGGAGGAGGACGGGCTCCGGGCCCAGATCGGCGACGGTGCGGCGGACAAGCTGTTGGAAGAGATCGACCTGCTGGACGGGGCGGGAGCGGATTTCGACCTGGAGGCGGTGCGGGCTGGAGACCTGACGCCGGTGTGCTTCGGCTCTGCCCTGACCAATTTCGGCGTGGAGATTTTCCTGAAGCATTTCCTGCAGATGACCACCACGCCCCTGGCCAGAAAGGCGGACGTGGGAATGATAGAGCCGACGGAGAACGCGTTCAGCGCCTTTGTGTTCAAGATTCAGGCCAATATGAACAAGGCCCACCGGGACAGGGTGGCCTTCATGCGCATCTGCTCCGGTAGGTTCGACGCCCAGATGGAGGTGCGCCACGTCCAGGGAGGCAAGGTCATGCGGCTCTCCCAGCCCCAGCAGATCATGGCGGACGACAGGAAAATCCTGAGCGAGGCCTACGCGGGGGACATCATCGGCGTGTTCGACCCCGGCATCTTCTCCATCGGGGACACCCTGTGCAGCCCCAAGGAGAAGTTCCAGTATGAGGGCATCCCCACCTTCGCCCCGGAGCATTTCGCCAGGGTGCGCCAGATCGACACCATGAAGCGCAAGCAGTTCGTCAAGGGCATCCAGCAGATCGCCCAGGAGGGCGCCATCCAGATTTTCCAGGAATTCAACACGGGCCTGGAGGAGATCATCGTGGGCGTGGTGGGCGTGCTGCAGTTCGACGTGCTGAAGTACAGGCTGGAAAACGAGTACAATGTGGAAATCCGGCTGGATTCCCTGCCCTACGAGCACATCCGCTGGATTGAGAATAAGGACGAGGTGGACATCGAGAAGCTGACGGGCACCTCCGACATGAAGAAGGTGAAGGACATGAAGGGGAATCCTTTGCTCTTATTCGTGAACCCATGGAGCGTCGGCATGACGCTTGACCGGAATAAAGGACTCGTTCTGACGGAATTCAATAAAAACTGATGCGGGACGGGCCCGGATAAAGGAGAGCGGGCAGATGAGGAAAAAGACGCATATGGTATGGCCGGTGCTGGGGGCAGCGATTCTGAGCCTGATATGTACGGGCTGTGCGGGAATCGATTTCTGGCATGAGGCGGCCCGGGACTACTCCCTGCAGGCGGAGGAGGTGTCCACCAGCATCCCCCGGACGGAGGAGCCGCCGGAGGAGACGGAGCCCCCGGTGAATTTCCTGACGGAGGGAAACTGCCTCTATGCCCGCGCCACCCTGAGCGAGACGGAGCAGATCTGGTACAATGACATGGAGCGCATCCTGGGGAGCTTCGGCAGACAGAAGTACTTAAGCCAGGAGGGGCTGGACGCGGGGCTGGACGAGGAGAGCATCGACAAGATTTTCCAGTGCGTCCTGAGCGACCACCCGGAGCTGTTCTATGTGGACGGCTATTCCTACACGAAATATTCCAGGGGGACAACCCTCACTGCCGTGGAGTTCTCCGGCACCTACAATGTGGATCTGGACACTGCCGTGGAGCGGGCGGAGACGATCGAGCTCGCCGCGGAGCAGATTCTGTCCGGCATTCCGGCGGAGGCCTCGGATTATGATAAGGTAAAGTATGTGTACGACACATTGATCCGCCAGACGGACTACGACCTGAACGCGGCGGACAACCAGAACATCTATTCGGTGTTCGCAGGCCGCTCCTCCGTCTGCCAGGGCTATGCCAAGGCCACCCAGTACCTGCTGAACAGGCTGGGGGTGGAGTGCACCCTGGTCCTGGGGACCGTGGAGACCGGAGAGGGCCATGCCTGGAATCTGGTGAAGGTGAACGGGAACTACTACTATGTGGACACCACATGGGGGGACGTGTCCTACCAGATGGAGGATACGCCCTC
The DNA here is from genome assembly GCA_947003375.1 of uncultured Lachnospiraceae bacterium. Taxonomy (GTDB): domain Bacteria; phylum Bacillota; class Clostridia; order Lachnospirales; family Lachnospiraceae; genus Acetatifactor. The sequence goes on along the minus strand of CAMQOJ010000104.1, from coordinate 4,218 downwards.
CGGGGAGGAGGCCGGGGACGGGAGCGGCAGGATCGCCATGCCGGAGATCAATTATGACTATCTGAACGTGACCACGGCGGAGCTGCTGCGCACCCATTCCATCGGAGGCCAGGTGCCCATGCCCCTGTGCGTTGCCACCGAAGCGAATTATTATGTGCGGGAGGGCGCATATTTCACCTTTTACGACAGGGAGCAGATGGAGGCGCTGTTCCGGAAAGCCCTGGAGGAGGGCCGTGCGGACGTGACGATCAAATGCGCCGATGAGCCCTGCTACAGGGAAGTCGTGGAGGGGCTGATAGACGGGCAGGAGATTTTCCGGTATCTGTCGGACGAGGAGGGCAGGGTGGCCTATGCCCAGAACGAAAAACAGTTGTCGCTGACATTTTGGGTGACAAATGAATAGAAATTGTGGTATAATGTTGACCCATAAAGACATTGTGTCAACTTTTGATTCCATGTGCGCGAAGCGCACGAAACTGTGGTATAATGTTGGGACATATTTGAAATGCTTTTTCAGGAGGGTATTTTTCATGGGAAAAGAAATGGAGAGCAGTACAGTGGTATTGAAATCGGAGGAGAATGTAGGCATGGTGCAGATCGCCGACGACGTGGTGGCGATGATCGCCTCCCTGGCGGCCACAGAGGTGGAGGGCATCAGCGCCATGGCCGGGAACATCACCAATGAGCTCATGGGCAAGGTGGGCGTGAAGAAGCTGACCAAGGGCGTGCGGGTGGTGGTGACCGGACGCAATGTGCGGGTGGACCTGGCCGTGACCATGGAATACGGATACAATATCCCGGCCACCTGCCATCATGTGCAGGCCAAGGTGAAGGCGGCCATCGAGAACATGACAGGCCTGAACTGCACTGACGTGAACATCCGCATCGCCGGAGTGAAGGTCAGGGTGTGACGCGGGCTTCGGGGGGTTGACAAATGGGAAGACATGAACAAAGGGAGCAGGTTTTCCGGCTTTTGTTCCAGGCGGAGTTCCATCCGGCCCAGGACATGCCCAGGCAGATGAGGCTGTTCGTGGAGGACAACGAGGAGATCGGATCCCAGAAGGATGCCGATTATATAGAGAAGCGCTGTCAGACCGTCTTTCGGGAGCTTCCCGGGATAGACAGGCTGATCGACGAAAATACCGTGGGATGGAATACCAGGCGGATGGGCAAGGTGGAGCTGGCTGTGCTGCGCCTGGCTGTGTACGAGCTGCGCTTCGATGACGACATTCCCGCGGGAGTGGCAATCGATGAGGCGGTGGGGCTGGCGAAGCTGTACGGGCAGGAGAACGCCGGCGGTTTCGTGAACGCCATCCTGGCCAAGATCGTGAAGCTTCCGAGGACGGAAAGCGCTCGTGAATTGTTGAAATCAGGTGATTGAGATCCGGAATGTTTATACTGTAGGACAATTGAACTCTTATATCAAAAATATGTTCACGCAGGACTATCTGCTGCAGAGGCTCTATGTGAAGGGCGAGGTGAGCAACTGCAAGTACCATTCCTCGGGACATATCTATTTTACGTTGAAGGATTCCAGGGGGACCATAAGCTGCGTGATGTTCGCGGGCAGCCGTGCGGGCCTCTCTTTTCGTATGTCCGAAGGCCAGCAGGTGATCGTGGGCGGCTCGGTGGACGTGTACGAGCGGGACGGGAAGTACCAGCTCTACGCGAAGGAGATCCGATTGGACGGAAGCGGCCAGCTCTACGAGAGGTTCGAACGGCTGAAACAGGAGCTGGAGGAATCCGGCATGTTCGCCCCGGAGTACAAGCAGCCCATCCCCAGGTTCATACAGACCCTGGGCGTGGTCACGGCAGACACGGGGGCGGCTGTCCGGGACATCATCCAGATAGCGGGCAGGAGGAACCCTTACGTGCAGATCATCCTCTACCCGGCCATCGTCCAGGGGGAGGCGGCGGTGCCCAGCATCGTCCGGGGCATCCGGGCGTTGGAGGCCCTCGGGGTGGACGTGATGATCGTGGGCAGGGGCGGCGGCTCCATCGAGGATCTGTGGGCCTTCAACGAGAGGGAGGTGGCCCAGGCGGTGTTCGACTGCTCCGTGCCGGTCATCTCCGCGGTGGGACATGAGACGGATACCACGATCGTGGATTTCGTGGCAGACCTGCGGGCGCCCACGCCATCGGCGGCAGCGGAGCTGGCGGTGACGGATATCCGGGAAATCATGAGCGGAATCCTGAATTACAGGGATGCGCTGCTGCGCCTGATGCAGAGGAAGCTCCAGGACGGCCGGGGACAGGCCAGGCAGTTAGAGCTGAAACTGAAGCTGAAGAGCCCAGGGAGCCGGATCCGGGAGAGGAAGATGGCCGCGCTGTCGGCGGAGGAGAGGCTGCAGGAAAGGATGAACAGGCTCCTGGAGCGCCGCCGCCACGAGCTGGAAATCTACATCGAGCGGATGAAGGGGCTATCCCCCCTGGAGAAGCTGGGCAGCGGCTATTCCTATGTGGAGGACAGCGGGGGGCACAATATCCGCTCCGTAAGGCAGGTGCGGGAAGGGCAGGACATCACCATCCGGGTGAAGGACGGGCGGATCGGGGCCAGGGTGGTCAGGATCGGGCCCGCGGAGAACGGAAGGGGAGAGGTATGCTGAGGGCAAGCCAGCCCCGTGGATTTTGGCGGTGACGGCGGTGGAATGTGCGGCCGGGAGGCGCCTGAGGCAATCGGACGAGGAGAGTGTGGAAAATGGCTGAGGAGACGAGAAAGCTTAGCCTGGAGGAGAATTTCGCCAGGCTGGAGGAACTGATCGGGGAGCTGGAGCAGGACGACATCCCGCTGGAGGAGGCCTTCGCGGCCTACAGCGCGGGCATGGCGGTGCTGAAGCAGTGCAACGACCAGATAGATAAGGTGGAGAAGCAGGTGCTCAAGCTTACGGAAGAGGGAGAACTGGAGGAATTCGGAAATGGACGCATCAGCATTTGAGGAGAGGCTGCGGGAGGAGACCGCATATGCGGAGCGGGTGCTGCGGGAGCATCTGCCCGGGGAGGAAGGGCTGCAGGGGAAAATCATGGAGGCCATGAACTACAGCCTGCTGGCCGGGGGAAAGCGCCTGCGCCCAATCCTCATGCGGGAGACCTGTCGGATGTGCGGCGGGGAAGACGGAGGCGCAGTCGAACATTTCATGGCTGCCATCGAGATGATCCATACCTATTCCCTGGTGCACGACGACCTGCCCGCCATGGACAATGACCGCTACCGCAGGGGAAGGGAGACCACCTGGTATGTGTACGGGGAGACCATGGGCATCCTGGCCGGGGACGGCCTGCTGAACTATGCCTTTGAGACGGCGATTCGGGCGCTCGGGGAGCCCGGGCCGGGGAGCGGCGCCTCCGAGGGCGAAAGGCTTGCGCGGCTGGAGCGGGCATCTGCCGCGTTTTCCGTTCTGGCGCGCAAGGCCGGGATTTATGGCATGATTGGCGGGCAGGTGGCGGATGTCATGGCCGAGAAGAGATTCTGCCAGGCTGAGAAGGGTCTGGATGGGTCCGGGAGAGATTCCGCCATGGCCGCACAGGGCTCAGGGGATGCGGATTCGATGAAGTCCCCGGGCGATTCCCCGGAGCCCGTTTCGGAGGACGCCGGGGCCAGGCTCATGTTCATCCATGCCCACAAGACCGCGGCCCTGATACAGGCGGCCATGATGACAGGCGCGATTCTGGCGGGAGCCGGGGAAGACCAGGTGGCCGCCATCGAAAAATGCGCTTACAACATAGGCATCGCCTTCCAGATACAGGACGACATCCTGGACGTGATCGGCGACAGCGGGGAGCTGGGCAAGCCCACGGGCAGCGACGCCCAGAACGGGAAGACCACCTATGTGACATGGAAGGGCCTGGAGCAGGCGAAGGCTGACGTAGAAGCGCTGTCCAGAGAGGCTGTGGCCATACTGGACGGTTTCGAGGGGGAGCATGAGTTCCTGAAGCAGTTGGTACTGAACCTGATAGACAGAAGAAAATAGGAGCGATAAACGGGCGCAGCGTTCTTCCATGGATAGCTTTTATGGATAGCTTTTGAGGAAGGCTGCCGGGAAAGGCAAGGGATGGCGATGTTGCTGGAGACCATTGGACAGGCGAACGATATCAAGAAGATAAGGAAAGAGGACTTGGGAAGTCTGGCACAGGAGATCCGGGATTTCCTGATACGGACGATCAGCGTCACGGGCTGTCTCTTATACACATCTGACGCTGCCGACGAAGAGACTCGTGTAG
>CAMQOJ010000103.1 GCA_947003375.1 uncultured Lachnospiraceae bacterium | reverse complement strand
GCAGCGTCAGATGTGTATAAGAGACAGGAGGGAAGGGGCAGGGAGGGAGACGGCGGCAAAGGGGCCGTCTCCCCCGGAGAGGAAAGGGACAAAAAAGCGGGGAAGGAAGCCTTGCCGGAGACGGCTGGCAATGGGAAGGATTCAGGGGAGCCCTCCCCCCGCAGCGTCCGGGCCCGGTACGTGGTGAACGCCGCGGGAATCTACGCGGATGAAATCGCGAGGCTGGCGGGGGACGACTCCATCCGGATCCATCCCCGCCGGGGCGAGTACCTGCTGCTGGACAGAGCGTGCGGCGGCCTGGTGTCCCACACCATCTTCCGCACCCCTTCCAGACAGGGCAAGGGCATCCTGATCACCCCCACGGTGGACGGCAATCTCCTCCTGGGGCCGACCTCCGTGGACGGGGAGGACAAGGAGGACAGGGCCACCACCCGGGAGGGACTGGAGCAGATCATGGCCAGGGCCCGGGAGAACGTGGAAGCCCTGCCACAGGGCAAGGTCATCACTTCCTTCACGGGGCTGCGGGCCGCGGGGAATACGGGGGACTTCATCATCGACTCCCCCGGGCCCGGCTTCATCAATGTGGCGGGAATCGAGTCCCCGGGACTCACCGCCGCCCCCGCCATAGCGGAGTACGTGGCTGAGATGCTGGCGGCACAGGGGCTTGCCCTGAACCAGAAAGCGGACTATCAGCCCCTCCGGAAACCCGTGTACGCATTCCGTAACGCCTCCCCGGAGGAGAAGAACGAGATGATTCGCCGGGACAAAGCCTACGGACGTGTAGTCTGCCGCTGCGAGACCGTGACCGAGGGGGAAATCCTGGAGGCGATCCGCCGGAACCCGCCTGCCCGCGACCTGGACGGCATCAAGCGCCGTACCAGGGCCCAGATGGGCCGGTGCCAGGGAGGCTTCTGCATGCCCTACCTCATGGAGATCCTCTCCCGGGAGCTGGGAATCCCCTATGAGGAGGTCACTAAGTCAGGCAAAGGCTCTGAAATCAACATCTGCAGGACAAAAGCGTGCAAAGATTTTCCAAGCCCCCGGGAGGGCGAATAGCGCACCTCTTTCGTGCGCGGGCTGAAGCGTCAAAAACATGGCGCCTGTAAATCTAAGCTGCACAGGGCCCACGGCATGACCGGAAAAAGGACGACAGGAAACGGCACAAGAGCGGCAAAGGAGACGGAAGCAAATGACGGACTTGGTTATCATCGGAGGCGGCCCCGCCGGGATGAGCGCGGCAGTGGCCGCATATGAGAACGGCATCAGAGACATATTGATCCTGGAGCGGGACGGGCAGCTGGGCGGCATCCTGCAGCAGTGCATCCACAATGGCTTCGGCCTGCACCGCTTCGGCGAGGAGCTGACAGGCCCGGAGTACGCCTGGAGATATGAAAAGCAGGTGCGGGAGCTGGGCATCCCCGTGAAACTGAACACCATGGTGCTGTCCGTCTCCCCGGAAAGGCTGATCACGGCCACCAATGAGGAGGAAGGCATCTTCACCATAGAGGCCGGGGCCATCATCCTGGCCATGGGCTGCAGGGAGCGGCCCAGAGGGGCCCTGAACATCCCCGGCACCCGCCCGGCGGGCATCTACAGCGCCGGCACCGCCCAGAAGCTGGTGAACCGCAAGGGGTATCTCCCCGGAAAGAACGTGGTCATCTTAGGATCCGGGGACATCGGCCTGATCATGGCCAGGCGCATGACCCTGGAGGGCGCCAGGGTGAAGGCCGTCTGCGAACTGATGCCCTATTCCGGCGGCCTTGCCAGGAACATTGAGCAGTGCCTCAACGATTTTGACATTCCTCTTAAGCTCAGCCACACGGTGGTGGACATCCACGGAGACAAAAGGCTGGAGGGCGTCACCATCGCCAGAGTGGACGAAAACCGCCGCCCCATAGAGGAGACCAGGGAATATATCCCCTGCGACACGCTGCTTCTGTCCGTGGGCCTGATTCCGGAGAACGAGCTGTCCCTCCAGGCCGGGATCCGGATGGACGCCGTCACGGGCGGGGCGCTGGTGGACCAGGACAGGCAGACCTCCGCGCCGGGCATCTTCGCCTGCGGCAATGTGCTCCATGTCCACGACCTGGTGGACTTCGTGTCCGATGAAGCCGCCATCGCCGGAGAGAGCGCCGCGGAATTCATCCGGTTCATCCGGGAGGAGACAGGGGAGGGACGCGGTGCTTACGCGGAGCCGGATATTCCTGCGCAGACAGATATTTCCATTACAACGGATGGGAAAATACGTTATACCGTTCCGCAGAGGATAACCAGGCGCAGGGATATCACGCTGTTCTTCAGAGTGGCGGACAGATACCGGAACGTGAAGATTCATATCATATCCGACGGAAAGACCATCCATTCCGTCCGCAGACCCAAAGCGGCCCCCGGGGAGATGGAGAGCATCCCCCTGAAAGCGGCCCTGCTGGAGGGAGTGACCGGCCTGCGGCTGGAGCTGGAGGAGCTTGGCTGAGCCCGTGAAATTACACCGGATCGCAGCAGGCCGCAGCAGACCTGTAAGACTGACGGCGGGACGGCCCGAACCAACCCCTGACGGAAGGAATCAGGAGACAAAAGGAGCGCATACAATGACAAAGCGAGAGATGACATGCATCATATGCCCCATGGGCTGCTCCCTCACCGTGGAGCTGGAGGGGGAGGAGGTCAAGTCCATAAGCGGCAATACCTGCAAGCGGGGAGCCGCCTATGCCCAGGCGGAGGTGACCCGCCCCCAGAGGACGGTGACCAGCACCATGCGCTGCGACAACGGGGAAGTCCTGTCCGTGAAGACCGACAGGCCCATCCCGAAATCCAAAGTCATGGACTGCATGGCCCTGATAAACGCCCACACGGCGAAGCTTCCCGTGGCCATCGGGGAGGTGCTGCTTCGGGACGTATTCGGCAGCAATATCATCGCCACGGAGAACAGGGAAAGATGAAGGTGTAAGAGAAAAAGAATAGTAAAAAGACAGGGAAAAGAGGTGGTCGCGTGAATCAAAAGCTGAAAGAAAAGATACCGAAGTCGGGGTCGGCCGTGCTTCCCATCACGGGAATCGTCCTGCTGCTGAGCATCCTGCTGGTTCCGGTGGAGCTGGGGATCATGGTGATGTTCCTGGTGGGGGCGATCCTGCTGGTGATTGGGATGGGATTCTTCCAGCTGGGGGCGGAGATGTCCATGACTCCCCTGGGGGAAGGCATCGGCGTCCAGATATCCAAGGCACGCAGGATTCCCCTGATCTTCCTCATCGGATTTTCCATGGGGGCCATCATCACTATCTCCGAGCCGGATCTCCAGGTGCTGGCGGAGCAGGTGCCTGGCATCCCCAACCTGACTTTGATCCTCACCGTGGCGGTGGGGGTGGGCATCTTCCTGGCGGTGGCGATTCTGAGGATCCTGTTCCAGATTAACCTTTCTACGATACTGATTGTGCTTTATACCGTACTTATTGGGGTGTCCTTCCTGGTGTCCAGGGATTTCCTGGCGGTGGCCTTCGACTCCGGCGGCGTGACCACGGGCCCCATGACGGTTCCCTTCATCATGGCCATGGGCGTGGGCCTTGCCTCTGTCCGCGGCGACAAGAATGCCTCCAGCGACAGCTTCGGTCTGGTGGCCCTGTCCAGCGTGGGCCCCATCCTGGCGGTGCTGATCCTGGGGATGTTCTTCAGCCCCGGGGAGACGGCCTACAGCGGCGCTGTCGTGGCGGATGTGGGCACCACCCGGGATGTGGTGAAGGAATTCCTCTTCGACATGCCCCCCTATATGAAGGAGGTGCTGATATCGCTGGTCCCCGTGGCCATCGTGTTCGCCCTGTTCCAGAGGTTCACCCGCCGGTATCCCCGCAGACAGGTGAAGAGGATCGCGGTGGGCTTCGCCTATACATATCTGGGCCTGGTGCTGTTCCTCTGCGGGGTGAACGTGGGCTTCGCGCCCCTGGGCGCCCTGCTCGGCGAAGAGGTTGCCTCGGAGGCGTGGAGATGGCTGCTGGTGCCCATCGGCATGCTGATTGGCTATTATATCGTAAAGGCGGAGCCTGCCATCCAGGTGCTGAACCGCCAGGTGGAGGGCGTGACCAACGGCTCCGTGTCCGCCAGGGCCATGAACCGCTGCATGTCCTGGGGCGTGGCGGCCAGCGTGGGCCTGTCCATGATGCGGGTGCTCACGGGGCTGCCCATCCAGTACATCATCATCCCGGGTTACCTGATCGCATTGCTGCTGTCACGGTACGTGCCCAGGATGTTCGTGGGTATCGCATTCGACTCCGGCGGCGTGGCCAGCGGACCTATGACCACGACCTTCCTGCTGCCCCTGAGCATCGGGGCCTGCCAGGCCACGGGGGGCAATCTGATGACGGACGCCTTCGGGGTGGTGGCGCTGGTGGCCCTGACGCCGCTGATTGCCATCCAGCTCATGGGAATCCTGTACCAGTACAAGCTGAGGGTCACGGAGCGGATCGCGGTGCGGGAGGCGGAGATCCCTGTTATGGATAGCGCTGCAGACGACATCATTGAATTCGAGGAGGAAGACGGAGATGGGGGACAATCATAAAATCATGTCTTATCGCATGCTGCTTCTGATCGCCACGCCGAAGCTGGTGGGCAAGGCGGCGGGACTGTTCAAGGAGGGGAATGTCCCCGTCCAGTACATCTTCCACGGCCAGGGCACTGCCACCAGCCAGGTCATGGACATGCTGGGCCTGGACGGGGTGGACAAAAATATCCTCATGGCCATGCTGCCCAAGGCCTTCGCGGACGAGATGCTGAAAAAACTGCGCAAGAGGCTGCACCTGGGGATGCCGAACACGGGGATAGCCTTCACGCTCCTGATGTCGGGCGGCAGCGGGCACCTGGTTCAGCTCATGGAGGGGCTGGAGCCGGAGGAGAAGAACAGACTATTGGAGAGGAATGAGGCGGATATGACAGAGAACGCGTACAGCTTGATCATGGCAATCGTAAATCAGGGCTTCAGCGAGGAAGTGATGAACGCGGCCAGGCCCAAGGGCGCTTCCGGCGGCACGGTGTTCCACAGCAGGAGAATCGGCAACCAGGAGGCCATGAAATTCTGGAAGATCAGCGTCCAGGAGGAGCGGGAGGTGGTGCTGATACTGGCCCAGAAGGAAGACAAGCTGGCCATCATGCAGGAGATCGGCAGGCAGTGCGGCATGAACAGCAAGGCCCAGGGCATCGTCATGTCCCTGCCGGTGGACGGGATCGCCGGGCTGGACTGAGCCGGGACAGAATGGTTATGGAATGGCCTGCCCCTTTGCGGCATAATGACAGAATGTAATAAAATAAGCGAAAAAACGATAAACAATATGTGCGGGGACAGGTTCCGCGGAATATGCGGGCGGAAAAGATTTTGATACGAAATGGCCTGCCCTTTGCGGCATCTGAGTAGGAGGAGCGACATGGATTTGAGAGAACAGATTGGACAGCGGCTGGTGATAGGATTCCCGGGGACGGAGCTGGATCCGGAATTTAAGCGCCTGGTGAAGGAGTACAAGATAGGGAACATCATCCTGTTCCAGCGCAACCTGAAGAGCATGGAGCAGGTGAAGGCCCTGTGCGCGGACATTCAGGAGCTGGTGCGGCGGGAGACGGGGCATGACGCATTCATCACCATCGACCAGGAGGGCGGCAAGGTGACCAGGCTCCCCGGAGATGGCTGCAACGTACCGGGAGCCATGGCCACGGCGGCTACGGGAGAGGTGGAAAACGCGGAGATCCTGGCCCATATCACGGCAAAGGAGCTGAAGGCCGTGGGCGTGAACTTCAACCTGGCCCCCTGTATGGACATCAACAACAATCCGGAGAATCCGGTGATCGGGGTGCGCAGCTACGGCGATACCGCGGAGACCGTGGCGGCTTACGGCACCGCCGCTTTCCGGGGATACCGAAAGGGCGGGGTATTGTCCTGCGCCAAGCATTTCCCGGGCCATGGGGACACGGCGGTGGATTCCCACGTAGGCCTCCCGGTGATCGACAAGACCATGGAGGAGCTGGAGGCTCTGGAGCTGAAGCCCTTCCGGGCGGCCATGGAGGCGGGGATTCCGGCTGTCATGGGCAGCCATATCCTGTTCCCGAAGCTGGAGCCGGACAATGTGCCCTGCACCATGTCCCGGAGGATCGTCACCGGGGTGCTGAAAGATAGGCTGGGCTTCCCGGGGCTGGTGGTGAGCGACTGCATGGAGATGGATGCCATCAAGAAATACTACGGCACGGTGAAGGGCGTGGTATCCGCCATGGCGGCAGGGGTGGACATGGTGCTGGTGTGCCACACGGCGGCTCTCCAGGAGGAGAGCGCCCGGGCTGTCTTACAGGCAGTGGAGGAGGGGAAGCTTTCCGGGGAGGAGATGCGCAGGTCCGCGGAGAAGGTCGTCCGCCTGAAAGAGGAGTACGCTAAGAGCGCGGACGCGGAGGCTCCCTGCCGGTGCACGGAGGAGGACAGGGCGCTGGAGCGGGAGATTCGCAGGAAGAGCATCGTGGTCATGGCCAGGGACGGTCTGCGCAGCGGAGAACCGGAGCGGGAAAAGCCGGGCAAGGGTGCTGCGGCCCAGGGCGGCGACAGCCAGGGAAGCGTGGGCCCGGTTGTCCTGGGAACCGCTCCCTTCTTTACCGGAAGCGGCAGCTACCGCGCCACCCTGGCCTTCAACGATGAGGAGCTGTCGGAGACCTTTGCGGCGCATATGGCGGCCCGGCTGGGAGGAACGCATTTCGACGTAGGGTCGGATCCGAAGGAAGAGGAGATCGGGGAGGCAGTGGAGCGGGCCAGGGGAGCCAGCGGCATCGTGGTGAGCCTCTTTGCCGCCAGAGAGCAGGCCGGCCAGTACAGGCTGGTGGAGGCGCTGTCCGGGCTGGGCGTGCCGGTGATCGCGGTGGCATTGTACAGCCCCTATGACCTGAAAGGCCTTCCGGCGGGCGTCACAGGCATCGCGGCATGGGACAATACCCCTATGACCCTGCAGGCCCTGGAGGAGCTGTTCAGGGGAGAGTGGCAGCCCACAGGAAGGATGCCTGTAAAGCTGTAGCGATTTTTCCGGGGAGGTGCCTGCCATGTGGAAGAAGCTGAATTATATCCTGAATATCGCAATCGGTTCCTGCATCGGGGTTTTTGTGGGGCACGGAATATATGTGTTCTGGGATTACAGGACGCGCCCCGGGTTATATGCGATGCGGTCCGCCCCGTGGTATGCCAGTATCCTGACCTACGGGATGTTCACCATCGCTTTCCTGACAGCGGCCGTCATCCTGAAGCTGGTCGCCAGATGGAAGTCAAAACGGGAATAAATGTGAAATGATTGCGGAGCGGAATGCGTCCAGGAGGGGAGCTTCCGTTCCGCGATACAGGACAAAGCGGCCGATGAACGCGCCAATCAGGCGCAAAATTAAGGCGAATCAGAAGTCGTTGGCCTCATATAAGTACAGATTCCCCTTCTTGCCCACCCGGGCCACAGTCCCCATGTGATACAGGATATTCAGGGTCACCTGGGACAGGGCCTGGGAGATATGGGCGGCTTTGGCGAAGTCCTTCGTGGTGAACTGCCCCTCCAGCTCCGGGGGGACGAACTGCAGGAAATCCTCCGGCCGTTCCACCTCCAGCTCCCGCACCAGCTCCGTGGGGATGCGGTCATAGCGGCTGGCCCTGATTTTCCGGTTCTTTCCCCTGCCGTTCAGGAGCTTGTATTCCTCCATGTCCAGCAGGACCAGCCGAAAGCGCAGATGGGGGTCTTTCAGGAAGGCCTTGATCCTGTACAGCTCGGGAAACACCGTGTAGGGGCTGCCCTTTAAAGGGGACTTGCGCTTCCCGCTCAGCTCCCCGGTCTCCTGGTCTATCCAGATGATCCATTTCTCCCGGGGGATGGGGTAGACGATGGTCACCGGGTACAGGGGCAGAAAGGCGGAGAGCTTGCCCCGGAGCTTGTCGAACTGCCTGGTCTGGATCTCGATGATCTCTCCCCCTGCAAAGATATCGGCCACATAATTCTCGATGGGGATTTCCTGCCTGTCCTCGTCCGGTTCATAGTAGTTCTTCAGGATGGCATGGACTGTCTTCTCCGACAGAGTGCCGATGCCCAGCCGCTGTCTGTCGATTCCGATGATTTTCCTTTTTGCTTCTTCAAAGGCCTTTTTGTCCGGCATGGTATCTTCATTCCTTGTCCCTGGTGACTGTGTTTGAGATTATGCCGCATTTTCCTGCGCCCTGACGCGCTTGGAACCAGAAGCCGGCACAATCCCTTTCTGGGTCAACATTGTACCACACTCCCAGGTTTTTTGCCATCTTGATTTTCTCGGCATTTTTGGTATAATGATATCAAATCAAGATTTAGTAAATCAGGATTAGATAAAGAGAGGAGCCGGCATCATGTTCATAGGAAGAGAGAAAGAGCTAAGATTCCTACAGGATAAATACGATGAAAAAAAGGGTCAGCTGATTGTCCTGTATGGAAGAAGGCGCGTGGGAAAGACAGAGACCCTCAGAGAATTTTGCAGAGATAAGCCACACCTCTTTTTTTTCTGTACGCAGACTACGGACAGAGTACAGCTCGCAAGATTTTCAAGCCAGATTCTGAGGGAGGACATCCCTGCAAAGCAGTATCTCTCAGAATTCGCGGATTGGGAAAAGGCTTTCCGGGCAATCCTGGATCTCCCATACGGAGAAAAAAAGAAGCTCATTGTAATCGACGAGTTCCCCTATATGTGCAAAGGGAACAAAAGCATTCCGTCCATTCTGCAAAATCTCTGGGACATGGAACTGAAGGACGGCAATGTCATGATTGTCCTGTGCGGCAGCGCCATGAGCTTTGTGGAGAAAGAGCTGCTGGCAGAAAAAAATCCATTATACGGCAGGGCCACAGGCATCTACAAGATGACCGAAATGGGATTTTACGAGGCCGCCCGCTTTTTTCCGGATTATTCGGAAAGAGACAAGGTGCTGGCCTACGCGGTGCTTGGCGGCATTCCCCATTATCTCAATCAGTTCAGCCCGGAGCTTTCCGTTCAGGAAAACATCAAGCGCAATATCCTGACCAAGGGCTCCGTGCTCTACAGCGAGGTGGACTTCCTGCTTCATCAGGAACTTCGGGAGCCCCCGATTTACAACGCCATCATTGAGGCAGTGGCCCTGGGCAGCACGAAGCTGAATGATATCAGCCAGAAGTCCCTGCTGGAGGATACCTCCAAAACCAGCGTCTATTTGAAGAACCTGATAGAACTGGGGATTGTCCGGCGGGAGTTTTCCGTTGACGCAGGGACGAAGGAGAAGGCCAATGCGAACCGGGGGACATACCGCCTGACCGATCATTTCTTCCGTTTCTGGTATGCATTCGGCTTCGCCAATCTCTCGCAGCTTGAGGACGGGGATGTGGAGGGAGTCTATGAATATCTCGTCCGCCCTGCCCTGCATGAATTTGCCTCATCCGTGTTCGAGGATGTGTGCAGGGAGTTCGTGCGGGAGCTCCAGAAGAAAAACGCCCTGCCATTCCGCTATGCCAGGATGGGGCGTTGGATGGGAAAGACCACTGTCCGTGATAAAAATGCGGAAAACGGACTGCGGATGGCAGAGACGGAGATAGACCTGTTAGGCATCAGCAGAGACGAGAAAGAGTATCTGGTGGGCGAATGTAAATTCAAGCACAGCCCCTTTGCCTATGCCGAGTATCTTGACACAAAGGCGAAACTGACTCCGCAGAAGGAAAAGGCGAAATTTTACTACGCCTTGTTTTCCGAATCCGGCTTCGATGACAAAATCATGGCAGAAGCCCAGGGCTCGGAAAGCCTTTGCCTCTACGACCTTGAGGCGATTGTGGACTTTGAAAAATAAAATCGATATATGTGACATCATCACAGAAAAAGAGAGAAATCCATGATATCATAGAGCCACAAAGGAAAACAAAGGAGGACGATAAAATGTCTGCTGTCAATATCAACAAGAACAATTTCCGGAGCGAGGTCATGGATTCCGATAAACCCGTCCTGCTGGACTTTTGGGCACCCTGGTGCGGGCCCTGCCGTATGGTGGTCCCCATCGTGGAGGAGATAGCCAGGGAGCGCTCCGACATCAAGGTGGGCAAGGTCAACGTGGATGAGGAGCCTGAGCTTGCGGGGCAGTTCCGTGTCATGAGCATCCCCACTCTGGTGGTGATGAAAGACGGGAAAGTAGTCAACCAGGCCATGGGGGCGAGACCTAAGAGCGCCATCCTGGGGATGCTGTAGGAGGTGGCCATATGGGATTCTTTGATTTGTTCCGGCAGCCGGATATCAATCAGGGCGTGGAGGAGTACCGGGCCGCTCCCAAAGCGATCCTGCTGGATGTCCGCACCCCCGGAGAGTACGGGGGAGGACATGTCCCCGGAAGCAGAAACGTACCGCTGCAACAGATAGAAAAGATCAAATCCATTGCGGAAAATAAAGAGGTGCCCCTGTTCGTCTACTGCCAGTCCGGTGCCAGGAGCCGCCAGGCGGTCAGCCTGCTGCAGCGCATGGGATATGTGAACGTGAACGACATCGGCGGCATGTCCGCGTATCGGGGAAAGGTGGAATGACATGAAAGTGGTGATCGTAGGCGGCGTGGCGGGAGGCGCCACAGCCGCGGCAAGAATCCGGAGATTGGACGAGGCGGCGGAGATCATTGTGTTTGAGCGTTCCGGATATATCTCCTATGCCAACTGCGGCCTGCCCTACTATATCTGTCTCTTATACACATCTGACGCTGCCGACGA
>CAMQOJ010000102.1 GCA_947003375.1 uncultured Lachnospiraceae bacterium | reverse complement strand
CTACACGAGTCTCTTCGTCGGCAGCGTCAGATGTGTATAAGAGACAGGTTCCTGGAGCGGCTGGAGATGAAAGCGGATCTGGGCGATTGCCCCTCTGAGGAAAGAGGAGGACCGGAATGAGTGATGGAAAGAGCCTTTCGCCCGCGGAGACGGAAGACGGGAATGTGATACGGTTCGAGCTGCTGGGAACGTTTTCCTGCGGCAATACGGAAGAGGCACGGGTCAGGAACAGTGAGGTCATCGGCAGGGCAGGCAGAAAGGTGCTGTCCTTTCTGCAGTATCTCATCGTGAACCATGCCAGGCATATTTCCGCAGACGAGCTCATCCGGCAGTTCTGGGCGCGAAGCGGCAGCAGCAACCCGGCCAATTCCCTGAAGAACATGATATTCAAGGCCAGGAGCCTGCTTAAGGAGATATGCCCGGACCATGGGAACCTGTTCGAGACCAGACAGGGGGGCTATGCCTGGAACCCTAAGGCCGACCTGAGGCTGGACGCGGAGGAGTTCGCCGCGCTGTGCCAGGGGGCCAGGACGCGGCCGGGGGAGGGGCATATGGATACCCTCCTGGAGGCCATGGCTCTGTACAGGGGGGATTTCCTGTCCGGCAACGACGATGACTGGACAGTTCCCCTGCGGCGCTATTACCAGATACTGTATCTGGACGCCTGCAAGCTGGTACTGCCGTTCCTCCAGGAAAAGGGGCGCCTGCCGGAGCTGATCGGCATCTGCGAACAGGCCGCCGCAGTGGATTCGGGAGAAGACATATTTGCAATCTATCAGATGCAGGCGCTGATTTCCATGGGACATCCGGAGAGGGCGCTGGAGCTTTATGAGGATTTCCGCAGGACCCTGTGGGAGGAGTTCGAGGTGGAGCCCTCAGGGGAGGTGGAAAAGGCCTATCTGCTGGCCAAGGGCATGTGCCAGGGCCGCATGCGCGACCGGGACGTCCTAAGGGTGCTCGCGGAGAGCGGGGAGGCCGACGGCTGCGCGTTCCTCTGCACATTCTCCGTGTTCCGCAGCATCGTGGCCCTGGAGAGGCGGCATCTGGCCAGATCCCGGCGCGCCTCGTCCATCGTGCTGGTCCGCCTGGACAGCGGCGCGGTGCCCACCACGGACGCCAGGCGCCTGGAGCGCATCCTCTTAGAGGGGCTGCGCACCGCGGATCCGGTGGCCAGGCTGGACGCGGCGTCCTACATCCTCCTGCTGACCGGGGCCAGCGTGGAGAACGCCCAGGCCGCCGTGGGCCGGGTGGACCGGATGTTCCACAAGACCTACACCCATTCCAAGGCCAGCATCACCTACAGGATATTCGCCCTCCGGCCGCAGGACGTGTCTGCGGAATGGGAGGGCATGGAGGAGGGCCTGGAAAAGGAAAGCCCTGCGCAAATCGCTGTCGGGGATCCGGAAGAAATAACCGGCAGATAACCTACGGCTTTTATAGTGGCAGTAGTAAAAGAGGGAGAGGTGGCTGCGATATGAGGCTTTGCAAGAAATTGCTTCCCTGTCAGAGCCGGGAAGCGGTGGTGACAGTCCTGTCCTACCATAACGGCATTATAGAGGGTTATCTGCAGCATCCGAGACTGGAAAAGAGAGAAAAGGTATACAGCCTGTCCCAGATTGTGCTGCTCCTGAACAGCCTCCTGGACCTGGAGGACAGCATGGGCAGCCCATTGCCCTTGGTGCATCAGGACTGCAATGGCTTGGAGAGCATCGCAGTCTTCCGGATACAGATTCTCTTCAGGGAGCATTACACCTGGCAGGGGAGGCTGGTCTGGCAGGATGAGGAGAAAGAGACCGTATTCCACAGCTGCATCGAGCTGCTGCAGCTGATTGATGAGATTCTGGGAGAATGAAAAGGAGGACGAAGCATATGAAACTCCATGTAGACAGGAAGAAAAGAGGGGCCATCCAGAAGTATCTGAGCATCCTGCTGGTGGCATGCATGGTGCTCTCCAACGGGTCTACGTATGTGGCGGCCAGCGCCGGCGGAGCGGACGGACATCAGCATGACGATGGGTGCTATGGGAAGTCAGCCGTCTGCGGGCTGGAGGAGCATGGGGACGACTGCTATCAGGAGAGGCTGGTCTGTAGCGATGATGGAAATGAAGGACATATACATGATGGAAAATGTTACGAAGAGGTCTCCATGGCTGGCTGCGGGCTGGAGGAGCATAATGAGGGCTGCTACAAAAAGGTGCTGAGCTGCGGATATGACGATGGGGCATATGGCATAGCTGCGTTCACCGAGGCGGGTGATGCGCAGGAGGAGAACGGTCCGGACAGCATGGCCATAGAGGGCACATCCCAGGGGACAGAGGGGCAGGAGCCTGCCCAGGCAGGGGATGAGGCTGTGCCCGGAGACAGCGCCGGGCCGGAAGAGGGCATGCCGTCCGAGGATGCCGGCGCCGGGGGGCCGGAAGAGGACATAGCGTCTGACGATGATGATACGGCGGAGGGCGTGGAGAGCGGCGGGCCGAAGACCACGGAGGAGCCGGAAGAGACTGAGAAGCCTGGACAGGGCGGGGAACCGGAGACCACACAGGAGCCGGAAGAGACTGAGGAGCCTGGGCAGAGCGGCGAGCCGGAGACCACACAGGAGCCTGGGCAGGGCGGGGAACCGGAGACCACACAGAAACCGGAAGATACCGGGACTGCCGGGCCGGAAGAGACCATGCCGCCTGAGCATACAGAAGCGCCGGAGGCCACGGAGGAGCCCTCCGCTTCCCCGGAGCCTGGAACACCGGATGGAAGCGGGGAAGCTTCGGAGCCCTCTACAGAGGATCCGGAAGAACAGCCCGGCGCGTTCGACGAGGACGAATGGGAGCTGGTCTGCGGCGAGGACCATGAGCATGTTGAGGATTGCTATCAGCGCCTGCTATGCGGACTGAAAGGGCATGAACATACTGAGGAATGCTACGATGAAGAGCAGAACCTGGTCTGCGGGCTGGAGGGCCATGAACATAGTGCTGTATGCCTGTTGGCTTTAGAGGATCAGCAGAAGATAAGAGAGCTGAATGAGCTGATTGCGGCGCTGCCGAGCCAGGAGGAGATCCTGGAGCAGATAGGAATCTACGAGGGACTGGAAGAGGCGGGAGGCACAGAGGGGACGCCGGACGAAGAGGCTTATGCCGTATATATGATGGCGCTGATGGCACAGGTGCAGGAAGCCTATGAGGCCTATCTGGCGCTGGACGAGGAACTGAGGGAATATGTGGAGGGCGCGGAGTACCTGCTTGCACTGAGCGGCATGCTCAGCGGAATGACTCTGGAGGAGTCGGTATGGGGGATCATGGGGCCGGATGAAGCCTATGTGAACGAGATTAAGATTACCGGCATCAAGACCGGATCCGCGCCGTTTGACACAACGGGAGGCCAGGGGAACGATACCACGGCGGATGACATGATTGTCCGTACCTTTGATACGGTCACTTACAATTTCTCGGCGAACATGAAATCCTGGAACGCTTCCGAAAGCTACAGCGAGGCACGGGTGAAACTGGAATTCGTTCTGCCGCTGTCGGAAAAGGAGGCAGTGTTCGACCAGACGGCCATGGCCTGGATGGATCAGACCGAAGAATACAAGCCGGAGCTTAAGACAGAAAAGCGCATGATTAACGGCGAGGAGAAGGTATGTCAGGTACTGACCTGCTACAAGTGGCTCCTTCCTTCTGCCGGTAATCAGTCGGTAGTGCCCGGTGATTTCGGCGAGAATGTGACGATTAATGTCCTGGCGATGAAAAACAATGAGGAGTTCGCACCCATCATCAGCGCAGCCATGGAGGGCGGCGCATGGGACGGACCGTGTGAAGATGAAGAACATACGATTGACGGGCAGCCTGCTGTGGAGAAAAAGACCGTCACTGCGGAACCGGTAAAGGTAACAGCCGCTCCCAAGTATAATATCCACATAGAAGAAAGCGCCTCCTATAAAGACGACTTTTATTTCCAGGGCGATGAAGCCTGGCTGGCTCAGTATGGGAATGTGGCTGCCAATGCGGATATTGCCCAGCCTGTCCCCGGCCGTATCATGAAGCTGGGCATTACACTGCAGCTTTACAATGACAATGAGGCAAAAGGGCTGAAGGGTATCGAATTACCTACGGGGGATATTACCTTTGATTTGGAGGTGTCCTCCAGATATACAATCAATCAACCAGCACAGGGCACTGATTATAATCCAAAGGAGGTAATTGACACCAGCAGCGAGTACCGGCCCCTTCTGTGGAGCTATGGTGAGAACTGGTGGAGAGAATACGGAAAGCAGAATACCGATGGCCGTGTGCTTTACGATTCTCTGGCCTGTGCTCCCCATGCTCCATACAGTGCATGGTACAATCCCGGTAATGATGATACCAACTGCTGTTATCGAAGCGGAACATGGAATGCGGTACAGGAGAGAGAGACAGGGACGATTCATATCACAGTCAGCGGCTACGAAATCAATCCGGATCAGATGCCGATCATCAACGGTGATAAATCCAGCGGAAGCTATGGCAAGAACGTAGGCTGCTTTTCCTCAGGCGCCATCTGGATTGTCCAGCCTTTTAATACCATAACCGGCGAGGCGCATGGCAGCGAGCCGTTTTATGATGTGGTAAACACCTATGGACAGGGCTCTTTTGCCACTACGGTGAAAGACGTGAAGCTGAAAGCCACTACCTTAAGCGGAGTTACGGTGGAGCAGGGAAAAGACGGCTTTGTGCAGATGGTGACGGATGATGATGATAAGACCCGTACCCTGGAGCTGACCCTTCCCGGTGGTTTGCAGAACAGAGTCCGCTATGCCTCCGCCACAAATCCTGGAAGTGAGGGCTCCGGAGTGCTTGATAAGCGGGACGGCAGCGACTATGCCGCGGTAGGGGCGGATCTGTATCTGATGGGCGGTTTCTCTTATAACGCAAACAGGGAGGAGGACAATCAGCTTTACTTGGGAACGAACCTGACCAAATTTTATGGAAGCGCCATAGAGCTGGACGATGATGAATGGTTTACTGACTTCAGTGGGGGCGCAAGCCTTAATGGAGAATCGGATGGTGACGGTGTAAAACAGAATATACGAATCCGCTATGCCACAAAATCGGACGGAAAGGACTGGACGAATGATAAGGAGCTTCTGACTACCTATGAAGAGGATCTTGTATTTTATGAAAGCCTGGATGCCATACCAGAGGGCCATACCTGTGTGGGGATTCTGTTCACCTTCATCGGGCCAGGTGCGCCGGTAGATGCAAGCGATCCATATTACATTTGTTTCCATAAGGCAAAAGTAAGAGGCGATGCGGATCTGGCAGGGAAGACCTTTATGCTGGCTTCCACATCCCGTGTATGGACGAAGGGAATGTATGAGTATGCTAAGCATAATCCGGAAAATATTCCGGACTGGACGGAGGAGAGCACAAATCTTTCCAGCTTCCCGGCGCATGACTGGCATTACAAGAGTGCAAATATAGAAGGTTCTACAGAATATATAAAAGAAACCTATAAACCCGACGGAAGCGGTATCTGTGGCACCCACAACTCCGACTGGTCTCACTGGGGCGATACCCTGCTGGTAATCGGCTACAAGACGAAGGTTTCCAAATATCTGACGCAGAAAGATAACAACAACCAGGATAAGAAGACCTTCAATCTGGACGCGGATCAGAGAGTGGTGGACTTCAGGCTGGAACCGGGGACCTATTATGATCAGCCGGGAACATTTAAAGATACCACTACGGTTACGATTGTAGACACCCTGCCGAAGTATCTGACTTACCGAGCGGGTTCCGCCTACTTTGGAGGGGCATATGAGCAGACTTCGGTAAACGGAGGCACCCAGGGAAACATCACTGTGGATGCGTCATCCGATGCGAAATTCCCGGATCCGAAATTGAAGGAGCCGGACGTGGTTAGCAATGCGGACGGGACACAGACCCTGACCTGGAAGCTGCAGGATGTGGAGATTGGTACTCCCATGGCCCCTATTTATTATTCGGCGGATATTGGCACCAAAGGCAATCCGGATAAGGATGTGCCCACTGGTACGACAAATCTGCAGAATCAGGTATATATAGCGGCTTCCGGCGATTTGCGCGACCCGCTGACAATCGGAGAGAAGCATTCGGAAGTGGGCATCGCCGTGACCCGGGGCAGCGCCAGCTCCTTTGGCAAGTACACGAAGCAGAAGGTAGTGGATGAGGACGGCCAGATCGACTATGTGGTTTATTACAACAATAACGCGGAGACGGGCACCTCATTGACGATTATGGACACCATGCCCATGAATGGGGAAAATGGCAGTCACTTTACCGGTACCTATACCTTTACGGAGTGGAAGCTGGATCCGGCGAAATGCAATGTTGGGAATATCAAGATTTATTACACCTTTGATATGGAATATAAGAATAAAACCGCGAATGATGTAACAAGAGAGGAAATTGAAAAGTGGAAGAATGCAGCCATTGGGGCAGATGGAACCATAGCAATACCCACAGACGGCGCTACAGAGGCACAGCCTTACCCGGTAGCCTGGGCGGTGGTCGGAACACTGGATTCCGGACAGAGCGTCAATATCGACCTGAAGCTGCAGCTGAATCCGGAGGCATCGGCCACGGATAAAGAGGAGAATAACTATTTTGTCAATCTCCTTTCCAGCGGAGATACCACCACGACCACAGAGACGCCTACGGTTAGACGTACCCTGGAGGGCCTGACCTGGATGGATTACAACCGGGACGGCATACAGGACGCCCCCAATACGGAGGTTCGGATTTCAGGTATTAAGGTAGAGCTGCTCAAGCTGAGAGAGGGTGAAAATCCGGAGATTGAGAGTTCTTATGAAAATGTCTACTATCCCAAGACGAAGGATCCGATTTCCGTTGAGACCGGAAAACAGATTAGCGTGCGCGCGGAAAGCGCAGACAAAGCCGTTGATTATGAGACCGGGCGTTACAAGTTTACGGATCTGCCTGCAGGAATCTATGCGGTGCGGTTTACGGACGGCAGCGGCGCTACGAGGGTCACGGAATTATGCGCTACCAGTACAGACAGCGGCACGGATGACACCCGGGATTCGGATGCGTTCGCTTCCCGTGACGAGACGGGCAAGCTGGTGAAGACCCTCATTCTGAACCTGGAAATGCCAAAGGCTGAGAATATGAGTGTTTCCCTGTACGAATCTCCGTTCCATGACAGTGGATTCTATCCTGAGACGAAGATGACGCTTCAGAAAGTAGGCGAGAGTGTAGAAGCCTTGACGGGGGCCATATTTACGATTCAGGACGGTTCAGGAGACACGCTTTCCTTTATTTATGACGAGGGGAGAGGATACACGCTCTACGATGAAGAAGGAGAAGAATCACGGAAAGATAAATACTATATCGCGCTGGCATCTAATCCTTATTATGTGATAGGCATTAATGGAACTGGTGACGGATCTCTGCCGATTCTGCAGAACCGGACTGGAAATGCCAATCAGCTGTTTGAAGTGCAGCAGGATGAAGAAATTTACAGCTTCCGCAATGTGGCCAGCGGGAAATGGCTGGATTTGGATGGTGGTAAGCGGCAGGATGGAGCCAAAGTCCATGTCTGGAGTAACAATGAGCCCAATGATAACCAGAAGTGGTATGTCACAGACTGGGATGCCGGAGCACGTATTTCCGCATATTCGGGAGAGAAAAATCAGTGGTGCCTGGATCTTGATGGGGCTACGGTACAGGAGAATCAAAAGATTCATTTGTGGTCCTACAATGAAACTCCCGCACAGAAATGGGTGCTGATTCCTGCGGGAATCACTGCGGAGACGCAGACCGATTTGAACGTGGACAGCGCAGGCGGCGTGACTATTAATAACCTAAAACCAGGCAACTACACCATTACGGAGCTGAAATCTCCCACAGGGCATTCCCTGCTAAGTAAACCGGTTGCGTTCACGGTACAGGGAGACGGCAGTATAGGGGTGCCTAATTCCACAATGGCAAGCGTTGATGCTGAAAATAAAACTGTATTGAGAATCAAAAATGTCAAGCTGTACGCACTGCCCTCCACCGGGGGCTCCGGCACCGGGACTTATGCGGCTGCAGGTACGCTGCTGATGCTGTGCTCTCTGCTGTATGCCTTTTGCGGCAGGAAGAAGAAAGTCGTATAAATCTAGTATAATCGGCTTCTTCCGCCCCTGAAGCGGGAGAGCCGGTCTATATAAAAAACATGAGGGAGGTGCGAAGAAGGATAGGAGAAAAGTTTACGCACAAATGTAACTGTAAATCATGGGCATTGCCCATAAAAGAAAGGAAGAAGAGTATGAAGAAGATGAGGAAGATTTTAGCCATGCTTTTGGCAGTGGTGATGGTCATGGGGATGAGCCTGACCGTGTTTGCATCAGATGTGCCCTCGACACCGCTTACGCCGCCGAGCCATACGCCGACTGCCCAAGATAAGGCAAAAGCAGAAGTACAGAACGTGGAAGCAGGAGCAACTGTGACTGCCTACAGGATTGTAGAGCCTACCTACAATGACAAGGGATTCACAGGCTATAAGGTAGCTGAGGGTGTTACCCTGGCAAATATGCTGGAGCCGACTTCCGATGAAGTGACAGGGATTGCTGCGAATAAAACCTTGTTGGCTACATTGACAAAGGAGACGCTTGAGGCACCGGAGGGAGCTACAGGTCTGACAACATTTTCGAAACCGCTTGGCGCAGGCTATTGGGTAGTAATTGTAGAGGGTTCCGAAATTCAGGAAGTCTATAACCCTATGTTGGTTGGTATCTACTATAGTGTAGAGGGCAGCGGTGATGACAATACGCTGGTAAATGGCACCGTAGACGCAAACAGTAAGTGGAGCCTTAACTCCACCCCTGCCTATGCAAAATCCGAGCAGCCCACCATCGACAAGAAGATTACCGGAAGCACCGGTAAAAACACAAGCGATGGCAATGAGAACGGAAACGATGTTGCAGTCGGCGATACCGTAAATTTTGAGATTGGTACGAAGATTCCGTCTTACAGCAAAAGCTATACTGAGGTAATTGTAAAGATTACAGATACAATGGGAAAAGGACTGACACTGGAAGATCCGACTAACCTTGTAGTAAAGGTGGACGGTAAAGTAGTTACAGCAGCCGACAATACGTATACCTATAGTCCGGCTGCTGATAAGAAAAGCTTTGAAATCTCTTTCGCATCCGCTTACGCACTGGCGCACAGCGGCGAAGCAGTTGTCGTAACCTATGAAGCAGTATTAGGAGCTGACGCAGGAGTCAACTTTGATCCCAACACCAATACGGCGAAATTAACCTACACCAATGACCCCAGCGGTGAGACGAATGAGATTGAAGATAAGACCTATACCTATACCTTTGGTATTGACGCAAATCTGTTTGGAAGCGATGGCAGCGCGTGGAACAAGTTCACGGAAGAACTGCTCAAGACTGGTGAAGTGAGAAAGATTATTCTGGATAGCGGTGAGGAAATAGAGACAACGACTCTTCCCGGAGCAGAGTTCACTTTGACAAGAGCAGACGGAAAGACTTATACTGCTGTTTCTGACGAGAATGGTTATCTGTCCTTTACCGGCCTGGATGCAGGAACTTACACTTTGCAGGAGACCAAGGCTCCGGAAGGTTATTCCCTGAATGACGCGAAGATTCCGGTAGAGATTAAAGCAGAGTATAATGGAGACGGGACATTAATGAGCTATACGATTAAGGTGAACAATGAGAATACATCCACTTACACAGCGACTTATGACGCTAATGAAAAAGGAAAAGTAACCAATATCAACTGCACACCTGAACATGAGAATGACTGGTCCGACGTCTCCGACACTCATGAAATCAAGAACACCAAGCTCGCATCTCTTCCCTCCACTGGCGGCATCGGCACCACCATCTTCACCATCGGCGGCTGTGCCATCATGATTGTCGCGGCAGGCCTGTTCTTCGCAACCCGCAGAAAGGCCGAGAAGTAAGACGCGCCCCCACTGTGTACATAAGATAAGCAACAAACCGGGAAGCGCCGCCAAGGCGCGACCTGTACAAGCACCAAAGAACAAATCAGACTCCGTCCGGACAGCAAAGCCTGTCCGGACGGCCCTGAAAACCTTACCAAAATACAGCAACAAGGAGAGCCCGGATGAAAAACAAGCTGACGAAATTCATATTTGCCCTGCTGTTCCTGGCCGGTCTGTCCCTGCTGCTGTATCCCCTCATCTCCAACGAATGGAACGATTATCGTCAGAGCAAGCTGATTTCCACCTACGATGAGGCGGTGGCGGTGCAGTCCTCTGAGGGGAAAATCGATTACGCGGGGGAGAAGGCGGCTGCGCTGGCCTACAATGAAAACTTACTGCCCTATGTGCTCCCGGATTCCTTTGCCGAGGCGGCCAGCCGGGAGGAGCCCAGTGAAGAATACATGTCCTGCCTGAACCTCACCGGGGACGGCATGATGGGCTACGTGGAGATTCCGAAGATAGGCGTGAAGATTCCCGTCTACCACACCACGGACGAAGACGTGCTGGAGAGGGCGGCGGGACATCTGGAGGGGAGCTCCCTGCCGGTAGGCGGCGAGGGCACCCATGCGGTGATATCGGCCCACAGGGGCCTGCCCAGCGCGGCCCTGTTCACGGATTTGGACCAACTGGCAGAGGGAGACTATTTCTTCCTCTCCGTGCTGGACGACCGCCTCTGCTACATGGTTGACCACATGTCCATAGTGGAACCGTCGGATACCAGCGGCCTGGCCGCGGAGGAGGGTACAGAC
>CAMQOJ010000101.1 GCA_947003375.1 uncultured Lachnospiraceae bacterium | reverse complement strand
ATGGTATTCCTTGGGTGGCGCTTATGATAAAGGACAATCAGAAAGTATTCAACCGATTGATGGTGATAATCGATGTCGGCATTACCGCGGCATCCTTTATGCTGGCCTATGGTTTCAAATTTTATTTTTTAGGTGACGGGCCGGGACTCGGTGTGCTTCCCCTGGAGGAATACATTAAGCTCCTGCCTGTTGTGTTGCCTGTATATGCGCTCATTTACTACATTTGCGGTGTGTACGCGCCCAAGCGGACTGTGCGGCGGCGTTTTGAGATTTTCGGAATCATCAAGGCCAATAACATCGGAATCGTGGCGCTGATTATCGTCCTGTATATGGTTATCCGCGAGATAAATTTCTCCCGGTCCGTGATAGGCTTTTTTTATATCATTAATGTGCTTGTCACCTCCAGCTTCAGGCTGGCCCTGCGGCGGGGGCTGCGGACGATTCGCAGGAAGGGCTACAATCTGAAGCATATCCTGCTGGTGGGCTATTCCCGGGCGGCGGAGGAATATATCGACAGACTGTCTGACAACCCTCAGTGGGGCTATGTGGCCTGTGGGATTCTGGACAATCATATCCCGGCGGGGACTATGTACAAGGGAGTCAAGGTACTGGGGAGGCTTGGGAATCTGGAGGTCATCCTTCCGGAGAACAAGCTGGATGAAATTGCCATCTCCCTGTCCCTGAAGGATTACGACCATCTGGAGAGCATCGTGGCCATCTGTGAGAAATTCGGCGTGCACACAAAGTTCATCCCGGACTATAACAGCCTGATTCCCAGCAAGCCTTATACGGAGGACTTGATGGGACTGCCCGTGATCAATATCCGATATGTGCCTTTGACGAACACAGGGAATATCATCATGAAGCGGATTGTGGATGTGGTGGGCTCGCTCATGGGCATTGTGATTACGTCCCCGATTATGCTGCTTTCGGCATTGCTCATAAAGCTCACCAGTCCGGGGCCTGTGATTTTCAAGCAGGAGCGGGTGGGGCTCCATAATAAGCCCTTCCATATGTACAAGCTCCGTACCATGGAGCGGCAGGCGCCAGGGGAGGAGAAGAAGGCATGGACTGTGCGCAATGACCCAAGGGTCACACCTGTGGGGAAGTTCCTGCGGCGCACCAGCTTAGACGAGCTGCCCCAGCTGTTCAATATCCTGCGCGGGGATATGAGCCTGGTGGGCCCCAGGCCGGAACGCCCACTCTTTGTGGATAAATTCAAAGAGGAGATTCCCAGATACATGGTGAAGCATCAGGTGAGGCCGGGTCTCACCGGCTGGGCCCAGGTGAACGGGCTGCGGGGCAATACCTCTATCCGGAAGCGGATTGAATATGATATCTATTACATTGAAAACTGGACTATGTGGTTTGACATGAAAATAATCTTTATGACTTTTTTCACAGGATTCATCAATAAAAATGCGTACTGATAAGGAGACGGTATTATGGCTACTGGAGGAAAAATGAGCGCGAGGCAGCGGGCTGCAAGACAGAGAAGAAGAATGATTCTCTTCGTTTTTGAGATTATCATCATCCTGGTGATGGTGGCGGTGCTGTACCTGGTGATGAACAAGACCAGCGAGGGGCCCAAGGTGACGGTCATGGATCCGGAGAAGCTGGCCATACCCTCACAGGTGCAGGAGATGAAGGAAGAGGGCGGCACCATGCACGGGTATATGAACATCGCCCTGTTCGGCGTGGACGCCCAGACGGACGGACAGCTGTTCAAGGGGAGCCGCAGTGACAGCACCATGATTGCCAGCATCAATCGGGATACGGGGGATATCAAGCTGGTCAGCGTATACCGTGACACTTACCTCAATATCGGCACGGACGAGTACCAGAAGTGCAACGGGGCCTACTCCTATGGAGGAGCGGAACAGGCGGTGAAGATGCTGAACATGAACCTGGACATGGACATCACCGATTTCGTCACAGTAGGCTATAAGGGCTTAAGCGAGGTCATCGATGGCCTGGGCGGCGTCTACGTGGACGTGGACAGCGAGGAGCTGAAGCATATCAACAATTACCAGCTGGACGTGTCCAATGTGCTTAAGTGCGAGTACGTTTCGGTGACGGAGCCCGGCTACCAGCTGCTCAACGGCGTGCAGGCTGCCGCCTACTGCCGCATCCGTCAGACCAAGGGCGACGACTTCCAGCGCGCCGCGCGGCAGAGGGAAGTGATACAGGCCATAGAAGAGCAGGCGAAGAAGATGGATCTGGCCACGCTCACAAAGGTGTTCAACGATTGCATCGATGACATCTATACCAGCCTCGATTCCAAGGATATCCTGGATCTGTTGGGGAACATCGCCAATTACAGGATTGTCGAGGAGGAGGGGTTCCCGCAGCCGGATCTGCGGGGAAATGCCAACATGGGTGCAAAGGGCGCCTGCGTCATCCCCACGGATCTGGTGGCCAATGTGGAATGGCTGCACCAGTTCCTCTTCGAGGATGCGACCTACACGGTTTCGGACAGCGTGAAGGAGTACAGCCAGAGAATTGTATCTGATACCTCCCAGTATATGGAATGAGAAAAGCCTGATGCTTATCTGAAAAGGAGAGTGTGCGCTCTCCTTTTTTGCGCAGACCGGATTGCCGCAGGACGGCATCTGACGGGACAAGGAGCGGTTCATTTGAAGATAGATATCATCATTCCCGTATATAGACCGGGCAAGGAGCTGTTTGCCCTGCTGGACAGACTGGAAGGGCAGTCTGTGCCCATCCATAAAATCATCCTTATGAACACAGGGGAGGAGTACTTTGCGGAGCTGATAAAAGATAAGGGCTTCGCGGGGAGATATCCCAATGTGGAGGTGCACCATCTGGAAAAGAAGAATTTCGACCATGGAGGGACAAGGCGTGAAGCGGTGGGCTACTCTGAGGCGGAGGTCTTTGTGATGATGACCCAGGATGCCATGCCGGCGGACAGACATCTGCTGGAGCGGCTGACGGAGAACCTCACCGGGAAGGTGGCGGTCTCCTACGCAAGACAGCTTCCGGGCGATGCTTCCTCTGAGCTAGAGAAGGCTTCCAGACAGTTCAACTATCAGGAGGCTTCACGGGTGAAGACGGCGGAGGACCTGAAGGACCTAGGTATAAAGACATTCTTCTGTTCCAATGTATGCGCCGCCTACAGGAGGGATATCTATGAGGAATTGGGAGGCTTTATCCGA
Organism: uncultured Lachnospiraceae bacterium; assembly: GCA_947003375.1. Classification (GTDB taxonomy): domain Bacteria; phylum Bacillota; class Clostridia; order Lachnospirales; family Lachnospiraceae; genus Acetatifactor. Next base: position 7,615 of record CAMQOJ010000101.1, on the reverse strand, counting down.
CATACTATTTTCAATGAGGATATGATATATGCCGCCAGTGCCGTGCAGGCCGGGTACGGAATCGCCTACGAGGCCCGGGCCCGTGTCGTCCATTCCCACAATTATACGAATATGCAGCAGCTTCGCCGGAACTTCGATTTAGGCGTGTCCCAGGCGGAGCATCCGGAGGTGTTCGGGAAGACGGCGTCCGAGTCCGAAGGGATGCGGTTCGTGAAGGGGACCTGGCGCTATCTAAAGGAGAATAAGCGCCTGCACCGCTTCCCGGGATTCTGCCTGCAGTGCGCCTGTAAATACGCCGGATACCTTCTGGGGAAGCACTATGACCGCCTGCCCCGCGGCCTGGTGTTGCGTCTCACGTCCAACAGGGAATACTGGAATCAAGAGAACGGCTGACAGGAATGCAGCCTGTGGAAAGGATGGGGAATCAATATGTGTGGAATAGTAGGATATATTGGAAAGGAGCAGGCGGCGCCTGTGATTTTGGACGGCTTGTCCAAGCTGGAGTACAGAGGCTATGACTCGGCCGGCATGGCCGTGTTCGACGGGGAGCGGATTCAGACGAAGAAGGCCACGGGACGTTTGAAGGTACTGGAGAACCTTACCAGAGGAGGAGAGGATATGCCGGGCCATGCAGGCATCGGCCATACCAGATGGGCCACCCACGGAGCGCCCAGCGACCTGAACGCGCACCCTCATACCAATGGGGAGGGCACCATTGCCGTGGTGCACAATGGCATCATTGAGAATTATATCCCTTTGAAAAAGAAGATGGAGGGAAGGGGCTACGCGTTTGTGTCCAACACGGACACGGAGGTGCTGGCCCATCTGCTGGATTATTATTATAAGGGGAATCCGCTGGAGACCATTATCAAGGTGCTGCAGCGGGTGGAGGGCTCCTATGCCCTTGGCATCATGTTCGCGGATCATCCCGGCGAGCTTTACGCCGCCCGCAAGGACAGCCCTCTGATTGTAGGCAGGAATCAGTCAGGATGCTTCATCGCCTCGGATGTGCCTGCTATCCTGAAGTACACCAGGACGGTGTACTACATGGACAATCAGGAGGTAGTGGTCTTAAAGGAAGACGATTTGAGCTTCTATTCCATGGATGAGGAGGAAGTGGCGAAGGAGGCGGCTTCTATAGACTGGGACGCGTCCGCGGCGGAGAAGGCGGGATATGAGCATTTTATGCTGAAGGAAATGTACGAGCAGCCCAAAACGGTGGCGGACACCCTGTCGCCCAGGGTCCGCGAGAAGAAAACCGGCAGGGACATCTGCATCGATGAGCTGAACATGACGGACGAGGAGCTCAGGGCAGTGACGAAGCTGCATATCGTGGCATGCGGCTCCGCGTATCATGCGGGCGTAACCGGAAAATATGTGCTGGAGGGACTGGCGCGGATTCCCGTGGAGGTGGATTTGGCCAGCGAGTTCCGCTACAGAGAGCCTTTACTGGAGGAGGGCTGTATGGTGATTGTCATCAGCCAGTCCGGAGAGACGGCGGATACGCTGGCAGCACTTCGGGATTCCAAGGCCAAGGGCTTTCCGGTGTTGGGCATCGTCAACGTGGTGGGCAGCTCTATAGCAAGGGAAGCGGATGCCTGCCTGTACACCTGGGCGGGGCCGGAGATAGCAGTGGCCACCACCAAGGCTTACAGCGCGCAATTGGTGGCGTTATATATGTTGGCCATGAAGCTGGCCAGGGTACGGGGAACCATGTCGGATGAGGTGTTTGAAGGTCTTTTGTTGGATTTGAAGCGCCTGCCCCATCAAATTGAACTGCTGTTGGGGCAGAAGGAGCGGATACAGCGCTTTGCGAACCGCTATCTGGGAGCCAGGGATATCTTCTTCATCGGCAGGGGAATCGATTACGCTATTTCGCTGGAGGGCTCCCTGAAGCTGAAGGAAATCTCCTATATTCACTCGGAGGCCTATGCAGCGGGGGAGCTGAAGCATGGGACCATCTCCCTGATAGAGGAGGGGACGCTGGTGGTGGCCGTGTCCACCCAGCCCAAGCTGTACCAGAAGACCCTGAGCAATATCGTGGAGGTAAAGGCCAGAGGCGCCTTTGTCATGGCTGTGACCAATGAGGAGAACAGGGCGGTGGAGTCTGTCTGTGACTATTGCCTGTATCTGCCGGAGACCAATCCCTGCTTTACCAATTCCCTGGCCATCATACCCCTGCAGCTGTTTGCGTATTATGTGGCCGTGGGCAGAGGCTGCGACGTGGATAAGCCCAGGAATCTGGCCAAGTCCGTGACAGTGGAATAAAAATTTCGTTTTTTCACAATCGTTTCATATAGAGAACACAATTCCAACACAATTGGAAGATATACTGAAGTACATAAAGATGAAACAACAAGTCAGATATTCATAGAGGAGGTAATCATTATGTACGAAAACGATATCTATTCCAATTCCGACAACGGCAGCTACACCACCTATCAGACAGACGGAACCGGCAGTCAGCGGACGGACTTCGTCATGGCCCCCGATTCCGATAAGGGCAAGAAAAAGAAGAAGGGGGGCTTCCGCAAGCTTCTGTTCAGCATGGGTATGGGACTGGTATTCGGCTTGTTCGCCGGGGCCGGGTTCTATGTGGTGCATATGGGGGTGGAAAGGATAGCCGGAGGGGAGGCTGCTGAGGTCTCCACGGACGACACGGCCCAGCCCAATCTGCCCGACAAGACAGGCGAGGGCCTGCTGCAGAATGTGAACACCATCACCTATGTGAACAGCGACATCTCCAACGTGGTGGATAAGGTGATGCCGGCCATGGTATCCATCGTGAACAACTACACCCAGACCGGGACCACCTTCTGGGGGCAGCAGTACAGCCAGCAGGGTGCGTCCAGCGGCTCCGGCATCATCGTGGCCGAGAATGAGAACGAGCTTTTGATCGTATCCAACAACCATGTGGTGCAGGGCATGGACACCCTGGAGGTGACATTCATAGACGGCTCCGTAGCCCAGGCCTACATCAAGGGGACAGACGCGGACATGGATTTGGCGGTAATCGCTGTGCCTCTGGAGAACGTGACCCAGGAGACAAAGGGCGCCATCACCATCGCCACCATGGGAGACAGTGACAACCTGAAGCTGGGCATGCCCGTAATCGCAATCGGGAATGCGCTGGGATACGGACAGTCCGTCACCAATGGCATCATCAGCGCCCTTGACCGTGAGATGACCCTGGACGACGGCTCCACAGGCATCTTCATCCAGACCAACGCGGCCATCAACCCCGGCAACTCCGGCGGTGCGCTGTTAAATATCAACGGAGAAGTAATTGGCATCAACTCCAACAAGATAGCGGCTTCCCAGGTAGAGGGCATGGGCTATGCCATCCCCATCAGCTCCGCCAGCCCCATCATTGCTGACCTGCTGGAGCGCCAGACCAGGACCGACAAGGTGGCAGACGGCGAGGTAGGCTACATGGGCATCACCATGCAGGACGTGACGGATCAGATCACCCAGATGCTGGGCATCCCCGGAGGGGTGTATGTATACGAGGTGGCGGAGGGCTCCGCGGCAGAGCAGGCGGGCATCCAGCACGGCGATGTCATCGTGAAGTTCGATGGCCAGAAGGTCTCCACCCGCGTGGAACTGAAGCAATTGGTCAGCTACTATAAGGCAGGCGAGACTGTCAAGGTGACGGTGAAGCGCGCCCAGGGCGGCCAGTATGAGGACGTGGAGCTGGATGTCACGCTGGGCAGCCAGCCTACGGAATAGGGTCTGCGTGAAATAGGAACGGAATCACCGAAAGGAATCACAGAACCCCCGGGCGGGGAGACCTGCCCGGGGTCTTTGGCTGTATATGGGGATTTATAAAAAGTTCACTTGTATACGGAGGCATTTTCAAGTATACTGGAGACAGGCTTCATAAGCATACCATACAATACGCAGAATAAGGAGACAAAGCCATGTCTGATATATATGATGAAAAAGAGGAAGAGAAGAAAGCCGGAGAAGAGGCCGGGGACGGGAAGACGGATCTGACCCAGGGCCACCTGGACGCCTCCGCCACCAAGAACGCCGGAAAGAGCGACAATAAGGACTACGAGGATGTCTGTTTCATCTGCCGCCGTCCGGAGAGCAAGGCGGGGAAGATGTTCAAGCTGCCCAACAATATCTGTATCTGCAGCGACTGCATGCACAAGACCATGGAGACCGTGAGCCAGTTCGATTACCAGGGGATGCTCAATAACCCTCAGCTCCAGAAGGATTTGGACCAGATGAGCAAGCAGGGAGGCTTCCCCAACATCAGCTTCGTGAACCTGGCTGACCTGCGGGGGGACGGGGGCATCCCCAACAAGCAGAAATTAAAGAAAAAGAAGAAGGAAGCGGACACGGCGCCTGCGCTGGACATCCGCAATATCCCCGCGCCCCATAAAATCAAGGCTAGCCTGGACGAGTACGTGGTGGGACAGGACCATGCCAAGAAGGTCATCTCCGTGGCCGTCTATAACCACTACAAACGTGTCGCCACCGGCACCATGGACAATATCGAGATTGAGAAGTCCAACATGCTCATGATTGGCCCCACGGGCTGCGGAAAGACCTACCTGGTGAAGACCCTGGCCAGGCTCTTGGACGTGCCCCTGGCCATTGCGGATGCCACTTCCCTGACGGAGGCGGGCTACATCGGCGACGACATCGAATCCGTGGTGTCAAAGCTCCTGGCCGCAGCGGACAATGACGTGGAGAAGGCGGAGCGGGGCATCATCTTCATCGACGAGATCGACAAGATAGCAAAGAAAAAGAACACCAACACCCGGGATGTCAGCGGCGAGAGCGTCCAGCAGGGGATGCTGAAGCTCCTGGAGGGCGCGGAGGTCGAGGTGCCCGTGGGAGCGGGCAGCAAGAACGCCATGGTGCCTTTGGCCACGGTGAACACCAGGAACATTCTGTTCATCTGCGGCGGGGCCTTCCCGGATCTGGAGGAGATTATCAAGCAGCGGCTGAATAAGACCGCGGGTATCGGCTTCAACTCCGAGCTTCGGGACAAGTACGACAAGGACAAGGACATCCTTTCCAAGGTGACGGTGGAGGACATCCGGAAGTTCGGCATGATTCCGGAGTTCATCGGCCGCCTGCCAATCATCTTCACCCTGAAGGGGCTCACCAAGGAGATGATGGTGAAGGTCTTGAAGGAGCCCAGGAACGCTATCCTGAAGCAGTACCAGAAGCTCCTGGAGCTGGACGAGGTGAAGCTGGAGTTCACGGAAGAATCCCTGGAGGCCATCGCGGACAAGGCCATGGAGCGGGACACCGGAGCCAGGGCACTGCGCTCCATCATCGAGGAGTTCATGTTGGACATCATGTACGAGATACCCAAGGACGACAACATCGGCCGGGTCACCATCACGAAAGAGTATATCGAAGGCACCGGCGGGCCTGTCATCGACATCCGGGGGAACCTGCTGCTGGAGACGGCGCAGAGGCCCGAGGGGATACCGGTGCAGTGAGGGACAGGGAGCCAGGGGCATGAGGACTCCCTCGGCGGCTTTCACCTGCCCAATGATAAAGTCCAGCCGTTCCTTCGCCTCAGGCGGCCTCCCCTTCGAAGACCAATTTGCCTTCGTGTCGATAGGAAAGGTCTGCCATGGACGCGGAATCCGCGGCTGCCTCAAAATTGGAAAGGTATGCATCCTGCACCCAGGTCTTATCGCCCTTGCCGTAAAGCGGATAATGGTCGTAGGATAGATAGGGGGAGCGACTTCTTCTGCGTAGCGTTTCAAGTATTCCCGGTAGGATACGCCGTTAAGCTGGCGCCGGTTGGCATAACAGGGGAACAGGTTGATGATGGGAAGCTTGTTCCCGCTAAATTCCAGATAAGCCTATGCGGGCAGCCCCAGCCGCGGCAGGTCATAGACCCCTGGGCTCGTCCCGCAGCACGGCAATCAGTACTTTCTCTTCGCTTTTTCAAGCATGGACTTCATGGACAACCCCCTTTTGGCTTTATTCTAACTGAGCACTATTTGTGAATCTGAAAAAATGTCTGGGCACCTGCTTTGACATAGTCTACCTGATAGCCCATTTCCTCAAAGATAGGTATGCAGCTATCGTTCAGGCACCAGATATTCGCATCTGTATCCGGAAGCTCATCGGCGGAACTTAGCTCATGACAGTCCACCAGCAGGGGCCAGTAGCGGAAGGCCTGGCCATCATCCGCATAGTCCATGACATAGTGTTCCATCTCCGGAAAGTAGGCCTCGCAGATTGACAGATCCTGAATATAAAAATGAAGGAAGATATCCTTCTCGGAGGCGTTCGCCGCAATATAATCCCGCAGCCCTTTCTGAGAATAGGTAGCGCGCTCCTGATATGAAGCTTTATAATTGTATACAAAGCATACTGTAAGCAGAAGCAGCGCCGCTCCCAGGACGGGCTTTGAGGAAAGCCTGGTATAACCGAATAGTACGGGCAGCCATGCCAGCGGCAGCAGGGTCAGCAGATACCTGTCGATGAGGATGGGCGTGCGGATACAGGAATATCCGATGCCAAAGGCGAACCACAGCAGTATGACCACATAGCACCCCAGCATCCAAATATTTTTGCCATCCCTTTTAAAGCGCAGGAAAAAGAGGAACAGTCCGATTAAGTAAAAAGCAATCAGAAGCAGTCTGAGCGCTTTCGGCTGCATGTTAAAAAGCAGATTCCAATAGGAGCTCAGGGAATCCAGCGTGAAAGGGGCGATCCAATAATCTCCATTGATGGCTGACATTTGCCGGAACAACACCGGAAGCCATGGCAGATAGAGCACGATCATGCCTCCGCAGTAGAGGCACCATGTCAGAAACATCTTTTTCCGGCGGCCTTTTTTCCATAGAAAAACGATGAGCAGAAAAAATGAAATCGCTGCCGCGGCCACCCCGGCAAAATAATGGGTATAGGCGGCCAGCACATTGCTCAGGGCCAAAAGGAAGAGGTATCTGCGGCTCCTGCCGTAATTCATGCTGCTTAGATGATATAGGACGATGTACGCCAGATAGAAGGATACTGTCACGAACAACATCGCCATGCTGTACATCCGCAGTTGGAGCGGCCCCATCATCAGCATGCTTGGAATCGCGCAAAAGGCTGCTGTGACAAGGAAAGAAGCCTCCGGCGAAAAATATCTGCAGAAAAATAGGGATGTGGCCACGAGCAGCGCCCCGTAGCACAAAATCGATGTCAGGTAAAAAGAGAAAATATTTTCCCCAAAGAGCACGACACACAGCCTTACGGCCAGGTAATACAGCGGCGGGTGAACATCCATCGCGGTCAGGCGGATCAAATCAGGCACCTTTCTCCGGACCAGATTGATCGTAAAGCTTTCATCAAACCATATATAACATTTCGTTGCAATCAGAAATAAGCTGGCCAGTACCATTCCGATCAAAAGGAATTGCACCAACAGATATTTTTTCATTTTCGTACTAAACATTGTGCGCATATGCTGTGTCCCTCGCCTTATGTGATGTCGATTCATTATAGCACTGTCGGGTTTCGGAATCAAGTTTTTCGTAACAAGCCGGGTCTGCGCTGCTTATCATTTTTGGAGAAACGTCCGATATAATAAAACCTGTTTTTGGTAGTAAAGACTGAAAAATGGTGCAAACTGGAAGTGAAATCA
>CAMQOJ010000100.1 GCA_947003375.1 uncultured Lachnospiraceae bacterium | reverse complement strand
GCTGTCCCCGGTGTGGGATGCAGTCTTTGTCTTCGGTGATGCCTTATCCGCCCTGTCCGCTGTCTCCTTCGCCAGCTCCTGGGCCGTAAAGGGGATATACTTCAGGATGCTCAGGGACAGGGGCGCTGTCTTCACCGTGATGGAATAGGGCCTGTCGTCCCACTCCGTCTCCTTCGACCGCTTCACCCTGCCGTTCACGATCCCTGAGCCGCCGTATTTCTCGCTGTCGGAATTGAATATCTCCTTGTACTTTCCATGGAAGGGCACTCCGACGGTGAGCTCCTTCTCGATTCCCGAGAAGTTGGCCGCGACCACCAGGATTTCGTCCTTCTTAGCGCCCCTGCGCAGGAAGGTCAGGAAGCACTCCTCCCAGGAGATATGGTTCACCCACTCGAAGCCCTCCGGCGCATCGTCCAGCGCGTGCAGCTCCGGGCTGGTGCGGTAGAGATGGTTCAGATCCTTTACCAGCTCCGAAATCCCCTGATGCTCCGGCACCTGGGCAAGCTCCCATTCCACAGGCCTGGCCTCGTTCCACTCATGGAATTCGGCCAGATCCTGCCCCATGAACAGCAGCTTCTTGCCCGGATGCGTCATCATATAAGCATAGGTAAGGCGGAGATTGGCGAATTTCTGCTCCCGGTCCCCTGGCATCTTCCCGAGCAGGGAGGCCTTGCCGTGCACCACCTCGTCGTGGGAGAACACCAGCATGAACTTCTCGCTGTAGGCATACACCATGCTGAAGGTCAGCTCCCCGTGATGGTGGGCCCGGAAATAAGGATCGTATCTGATGTAGCCCAGATAGTCGTTCATGAAGCCCATGTTCCACTTCAAATCGAAGCCAAGCCCGTCTTCATCCAGTGCCCCGGTAATCCTGGGGAAGGCGGTGCTCTCCTCGGCGATGCTCAGCACGCCCGGATTGCGCTTCTTCATGACGGAGTTCAGGTGCTTGATCATCTCGATGGCCTCCAGGTTCTCCTTGCCGCCGTACATGTTGGCCACCCATTCGCCGTCCTTTTTCCCATAGTCCAGATAGAGCATGCTGGCCACCGCGTCCATGCGGATGCCGTCCGCGTGGAACTTCTCCACCCAGAACAGGGCGTTGGCGATCAGGTAATTGGAGACCTGGGGCCTGCCGTAGTTGTAGATCAATGTGCCCCAGTGGGGATGGCAGCCCTGTCTGGGATCCATATGCTCGTAGAGGCAGGTGCCGTCAAAGTTGGAAAGCCCGTAGGTGTCCCTGGGGAAATGGGCCGGAACCCAGTCCAGGATCACGCCGATGCCCGCCTTGTGGAGCTCATTCACGAAATACATGAAATCCTCCGGAGAGCCGTACCTGGCCGTAGGCGCGTAATAGCCGATTACCTGATATCCCCAGGAGCCGTCCAGGGGATGCTCCATGACGGGCATCAGCTCTACGTGGGTGTAGCCCATCTTCTTGATATAAGGAATCAGCTGCGACGCGATCTCCCGGTAATTGGCGTAGCCGCCGGAGGCCTCCCCCTCTTGGGCAGGGGCCACAAAGGAGCCCAGGTACATCTCATACACGCTCACAGGCGCGTTCCCTGTCTGGAATCCGGCCCGGCCCTTCAGGAATTCCCCGTCCTCCCAGACAAAGCTGTCCAGATCCGCCACTACCGAAGCCGTCTCCGGCCGAAGCTGGGCGGCATTGCCGTAGGGGTCTGCCTTCAGATAGGTCATCCCGCCCTTTATCTTGAGCTCGAATTTATAATTGTCCCCTACCTTTGCGTCCGGCAGGAAAATCTCGAAGATGCCGGAGTCCCCCAGCCGCCTCATCTGGTGGATCCTGCCGTCCCAGCCGTTGAAGTCCCCCACCACGCTGGCCCGCATGACGTTCGGGGCCCACACGGCGAAGTACACGCCCCTGATGCCGTCGATGGTCATGGGATGGGCACCCAGCTTCTCATAGATGGTATAGTGGATGCCGCTTTTGAACTTGTCCATATCGCTCTCTGTAATCTGAGGAGCGAAGCGGTATGCCTCGCCGCGGACGCTCTCGCTGCCGTCCTTCCCTTTCACCACGTAATGATAAGCGGGAACCTCGCTCTCCTTCCGGGGCAGCAGCGCGGCAAAAAAGCCGTCCTCGTCCGCCAGCTCCAGATCCGCCCGCTGGCCGGTCTCTTCGAACACGATTTCCGCCTGTTCCGCTCCCGGGAAATATGCCTGCACCAGGGTCTGTTTCCCGGCTTTGTGGGGGCCCAGCAGTTCGTGGGGATTGTCGCACTCGGAGTAGATGATCTCCTCGATTTTCGGCCAGTTCATCAACTGATAAAGTTTGTTCGTCATGCCGTCTGTTTCCTTTCTTTGATGCCTTTTTATCGTTCCTTGAAACTGTTCTCGTTCTCTGATTTCTCTGATTTCCTGCTATGTTCGGTGAAGCGCTTCATCCCTCCAGGCTGTGCAGGAACAGTCCGCTGCGCAGCTTTGGCTCGAACCAGGTGGACTTGGGCGGCATCAGCCTACCCGCGTCCGCCACGGCGAACAACTCCTGCATGGAAGTGGGATACAGGGAAAACGCCACCGCCGGCTCTGTCCCATCCTCCTGCCCGGGGGCCTGTCCACCGGAGCCTTTCTCCGAGGCCCCATGCCGCCCGGCCTCCACCCGGCGCTCCAGCTCCTCCAGTCCGCGGATACCCCCAACAAAGTCGATGCGCCTGTCCGTCTTCGGGTCCAGGATGCCCAGGACAGGGCCCAGCAGACGATCCTGGAGCAGGGAGACGTCCAGCCCGTCCACGGCGTCCCGGGACAGGATGTGGGGCCTGGCCGTGAGGACATACCATACGCCGTCCAGATACATGCCGAACTTCCCCTTCCCGTCAGGGCGGTAGGGCGTCCGGGGCGCCTGCTCCACCTGAAAGTCCTGGGACACCCTCTCCAGAAAGGCCTCCTTTGACCAGCCGTTCAAACCGTGCACTACACGGTTGTAATCCATGATGTGCAGTTCCTCATCGGGGAACAGGACCGAGAGGAAATAGTTGAATTCCTCCTCCCCCGTACAGCCCGGATGGGCCTCCCGCCGCATCAGCCCCACCTTCACGGCGGAGGCGCAGCGGTGATGGCCGTCCGCGATATATATGGAATCCATCCCGGCGAACCGCTGCCGGATTCCCCGGAACGCGCTGTCCGCCTCCTCCGATCCGTCCTCCTCAATGACCCAGACCCGGTGTCCGATGCCGTCCTCGGAGACGAAGCCGCAGGCCGGAGGATTTTTCTTCACTGCCCCGATGATTTCCCGAAGCACCGCGTCCGAGCGGTAAGCCAGGAAGATGGGGCCTGTCTGCATGTCGCACACGTCCACATGGCGGATTCTGTCCTGTTCCTTGTCCGCCCGGGTGTTCTCATGCTTCTTGATGACGCCTGCATTGTAGTCGTCAATGGAGGCACAGGCCACGATGCCGGTCTGGCTCCTGCCCTCCATGGTCAGCTCGTAGAGATAATAGCAGGGCCTGTCCTCCCTGACGAATTTCCCCCGGGCGATCCAATCGCGCAGCAGAGCCGCCGCCCTTTCGTACACCTGCGGAGCGTAGGTGTCCACCTCCGGGCCAAAGCCTGTCTCCGCCCGGTCTATGGCCAGGAAGGAGTCGGGATTTCCGGCCACCACTGCCGTGGCCTCCTCCCTGTTGTACACATCATAGGGCAATGCGGCTATCCTGCCCTCCATCCCCGGCGCCGGGCGGTATGCGGAAAACGGTCTGATATCTGCCATTGTCTTCGTTCCTCTTTTCTATCGAAATAAAAGATAAATTTATTTTACCAAAAATATCTGTACTTAACAAGGATCTAGTGATAAACTATACTTGAAAATTGCGAAAGGGTGAGACGATGAAGAACGGACGAACTATAAATCAGAAAAAAACAGAAAGACATGAGGTAAGCCAATGACTGACGAGAACAGAAAAATGCTGGAGCGCATCAACGCATACGCGGAAAATACCCTGGGCGAGATCGACCCACAGAAAGTGCCGGTGTCCGTCCAGCTGGAGCAGCTGCGGCCTGTGATGGAGGAAATCGCCGCTGAAAAGGGCATGAGCCTGGAGGATGTGTTCATCCTGTATATGGATCTCCAGAGCGAGGCCTCCTGCGCCACCAACGAGAAGCTCAAGGACAGCCTCCGGGACATCAACAACAGATTTGACGGCGGCTCGCCGCTGCTGTTCCGCTGAGCGCGGGGCCTCTCCATATCTGCGGCATAATTCCAGGGCATGTCAACGCGCGGGGCACTGCCTGGAATTATGTCGTATTTTATCGTTCTGCATGGTTTTTATCAGGCAGGAAGAATCAGGCAAGGGCCTCCTCAAACACCTTTAACAGCTGCTCCTGGTAAAAGGGCTTGTCCACGAACCCTCTGGCGCCAATCTTCCTGGCCCTCTCAAAGGTGTCCTCATAGGCCAGGGAGGAAACCATCACGATCCTTGCGTCCGGATGCTCCTTCAGGATGATCTCGGCGGCGTCTATGCCGTCCATCCCCTGCATGATGATATCCATGGTCACCAGATCCGGGGCCACTTCGGCATACCGGGCGATGGCATCCTCCCCGCTGCGGCAGTATGCCGCCACCTCGTAATCCGTGCCCGCCAGGGCATCTTCCAGCTGCACCCTGACCAGCCGGGAATCGTCTACTATCATGACACGTCTCTTCATCTTACATACTCCCTTCTGTCAGCTTATGTCCCCGGCGTCCTCGTCCTGCTGCGCACAGGGCACATGGTGGATCAGCTGCGCCCCCTCGTTATACTCATTGGAATAAGTAAGGACGAACTGAACCTCCCTTCCCTCCGGCTCAAAGCGCCCGCGGTAGAACGCCGGCGGGTTGAAATGCGCCGGAACCTGCGTCGCCTGGAACATGGCTCCGGCTATCCTACCGCACAGCACATTGAAATATTCCTTGCTGAACTCTTCCAGGTCTTCGGGCTCCAGCATTTCCTCATGGAACGAGTTGCAGGCCATACGGTACAGCAGACTGGTATCCGCACAGAGGGTCAGGCTGGTATGGAAGCCTTTGTCAAAGGTAATCTGCACCGTGCACATATCCTCCCCCGGCGACATGTCCTCCTGGTGCAGGCGCACACCTGCAGTACGCTCCGTCACGTCCTGGACCGCCTGGTTCAATATCCGTTCAAGTTCTTCCTGTGTCAGCGTGCTGTTCATAGCTCAATCCTTTCTCCCACGAAACACTTGCCCTAAACCCTTCCGTCCTGCTCCAGCGCCCGCTGGATCCGGTTCCGCAGGTCATCCTCATGGAAAGGCTTCAGTATATAGTCACAGATTCCCAGCTTCGCGCTCTCCAGGACGGAGTGGGAATCCTCCACGCCCGTAAGCATGATTACAGGGATGTCTTTCCTGTCTTTCATGGCGCGGATCTCCCGCAGCGTCTGAATACCGTCCTTGAGGGGCATCCGGATGTCCAGCAGAATCAGGTCAGTGTTCTCCTGTTCCAGATATTTCAAGGCGCGTATACCGGAATTCACCATCGTCACCTCGTAATCGTTCCGCAGGGCATCCCAAATCCTCGATAAGATGATCGCTGCGTCATCCACTACCAAGATACGTTTTTTGCCGTATCCGTCTCCTGTTTGGGTCATTTGCGCTCTTCCTCCTTTTAAAATATGGCCAGAAGCTGACGTAACAGCTCCTCGGCATTGTCATCCTCATACAGCTTAAGCTGCTCCTGTATCTGCAGCAGACGCTCCTTCATATCCTCCGGCAGTTCATGGCGCAGGATTTCCTCCACACCGTCCGCACATTCCCTGGAACGGAAATGCTCCAGCTGATCCAGCGCCGTGCCCACCTGCTCCTTCAGTTCCTGCGCAGTCAGGGCGGGAAGCTTAGCGGCCTCTGTATCATCATTCCGTCTTCTCTGTTCCAGGAAGGATCCTATATTCTGCAGGAGCGATTCGTAGGCCTTCAACAGCGCGGGAAATTCCCGGGCGATAAAGGCGCTGTCCCCTTTGGCGGCGGCGTTCTCCTGGGCTCTGGCCATGGCAGAGAGATCCATGGCGCCGATATTGGCGGAGGCGCTCTTAAGGCCGTGCACTTCTATCTGGTAGCGCTGGACATCGGAGTCCACAAGCTGGCGCAGCAGTTCGGTCTTGCGCTTCCCGTCCATACGGTAAAGCTCCAGCAGATCCAGGAATTCCTCCTCCACACCGGAAAAAAACTGCATGGCGGCCTTCATGTCCAATCCCTCGATGCGGATGGACTCCGGATTCCACTGCTCCTCCGCCCCGTTTCCTTCCGTCTCTGTCTGCCTGTACTTCTCCGGCACCCAGCGCAGCAATAGCTGGTTCAGCTCCTTCCTGTCCAGGGGCTTGGCGATGAAATCCTGGAAGCCGTTGCTCAAAAACTGCTCCCGCATGCCCTCCATGGCGTTGGCGGTCAGCGCAATCACGGCGGGGGCGGTGCCGTTCTCCCCACAGTCCCTGCGAATGATCTCCGTAGCCTCTATGCCGTCCATCATGGGCATCATATGGTCCATGAAGATGATGTCATACCGATTGTCCCGCACCAGCTCGATGGCCTCCGGCCCGCTCTCCGCCTCTGTCAGATCGAATTCGTAGCTTTTCAGGAATCCTCTGGCCACCTTACGGTTGATCACATTGTCGTCCACTATGAGCACCTTGATGCCCGGCGCCTTGAAGTTTTCCCCCACGCCCTGCTCTGTCTGAGAAATCTCCGGCATCTCGGAGACGGGGCTGCTGTCCGTTATCTTCTGGAGGATGGTGATGGTGACCAGGGTCCCCTTGCCGTAAGTGCTGTCCACCTGAATGGTGCCGTCCATGAGCTCCACCAGCTGCTTCACGATGGCCAGGCCCAGCCCGGTGCCCTCCACGCTCCGGTTGCGCTTGGAATCCACCTGCCGGAAGTCCTCGAATATCTTGCCCAAATCCTCCTCCCGGATGCCGCAGCCCGTATCCTCCACCCGGAAAGTGAGCAGCTCCTCATCCGCCTTCTCACCGGGCTTGCCCGTGATGCCGATGCGCACATACCCTTTCTTGGTGAATTTGATGGCATTGCTGAGGATATTGATCAAAACCTGCTTGATCCGCCCCTGGTCGCCCCTATAGCCGCAGGGAATGCTGTCGTCCATCTCGTACTTCATAATCAGCCCGTGCTGGGAAGCGACCATGTCCATCATGCCCACGACTTCATCCGCCACTACCTTTATGTAGTAATCCGTGGGCAACAGCTCCATTTTGCCCGCCTCCACCTTGGACAGATCCAGAATGTCGTTGATGATAGCCAGCAGGTTTCTGGCGGCGGACTGCACGTTCTTGGCATAGCCGTAAATCTGGGTGTCCGCGCACTCCTCCATGATGATATCGTTCAATCCGATGATGGCATTCATGGGGGTGCGTATCTCGTGGGACATATTGGCCAGGAATTCGCTTTTGGCGATGCTGGCCTTCTCCGCCTGCTGGCGCACCCGCTTGATTTCATTGATGTATGCCTTGATGTCGGTCATATCCAGAATCAATATGACGCAGCCCTGCTTTCTGCCGTTCTTGTCTATGATCTTCTTGCTGTGGCTCTCGTAATGCTGGCCGTTGATGGAGAAGCTCTGGGGGATGTCCTCATTGAGCATTTCCTCCCTGAATTCTTCCAGTACCCTGATGTTCTCTCCCAGCTTGTGGGCGGGCAGACAGGTGAAGATATCCGCGGCGGCCCTGTTGTAGCTCACCAGCCGGTCATGGTCGTCCAGGGCGATCACCCCGTCCCCCAGGTTCTCCAGCACCTTTTCCGCCGCAAGATGGCGGAAATCATAATCACGCCTGCTCCACACCACGATGACTACCATGGCCATGGAGATGGCCATGGTCATGGGCGTGAAGTCGAACACCTTCACCAGTTTGAACACATAGCCCGCCAGCACGATCACCGGCAGGGTGGAAATCCCCAGAATCGTCCAGTACTGGCGGTTCACCTGCCGATCCGAGCGCACATGGATGGCCCGGGCTAGAGTGAATATGCACAGCCCATAGGGAATGATGATGCGGGTGAACATAAAAAGCGTGTACAGCGGGCCGTAGGTGATGCTGACATAGTGGAACCCGTCCGCGGCCGTCAGCCATCTGACCTCTCTGTAGAAAAGGCCGTGCCAGTTAAAGAACACCGTGGGCAGCACAAGGAAATTGGCAACGGCCAGAATCCGCAAAAGTATCTTGGGCGGGGTGGCGCTGCAATAGAGATAGGTGAACCAGCAATAGAACAGCGGCACGAAGGCAGAGCCCACGTTCTCCACGGTCACCGCCGTGACGGCAGCCTCCACCGTGGGAGCGGTCAGCTCCAGCAGATAGCCCACATTCTGCACCAGAGCTCCGCACATAATGAAAATCAGGAACTTCTGTTCCCTGGCCCCCTCTCCGTTGAGCAGGAGAATCAGCGCGATAAAAGTCAGGCAGATGCCAAAGCCCTCCAGCGCGATGACCACGTTTACCATATTGATCCCCCTCTGCGCTTCCATGCGCATATCCATCAATCGAGCAAAAGCAAAAGCCGTTTCACTCCATTCCTATCATAGTATATCTCACCTGATATGTCAAGAAATAGCGCATTATGCACGAAACCCACGAGACAGCAAGTGCCAAAATGAGCGTACTTTGCTCGCTTCAGGACAATAGAATTCTGTTGTATGTGTACATATGTTGCTGTGAGCGGCGAAGCCGTGAACAGTATCCCGGGCTGTCCTGCGCGCGGTATATCCGCCTACCTGTATCCCTCGGAATAGGAAATCGAAGCCTCGTTCCTCCTCATGAAAAGCAGCCCGAAAGAGCCCGGCCCGCAGTTGCTGGCGATGGCAGAGGAGGCCTTCTGCAGGTAGACCCGCTCAAAGGGACAGTACTGCCGCACCAGCTCCTGGATGTACTGCAGGCTCTCCTCGTCCATACCCGCGTAGGTGATGAACAGAATCCGCCTGTCGATGCCCCTGGGATTCGCCAGCGTCTTGCGCACATAGCCCTTTATCACATGGTAGAAGCTCCCCATCTCCATGCTGCTCACCGCCATCCGGCTCTTGCGCAGCACAATCACCGGGTGCAGCAGCAGGGCGTCGCACATCACCTGCACCCGCTTGGAGATCTGTCCCGACTTGCACATCATATGGGTGCTGTCGATTATGAATGCGGACGAAATATAACGGCGCAGCTTCTTCACGGTCTTCACGATTTCGTCCCTGGATGCGTGGTTCTCCGCCATATGGGCCGCATAGAGCACGGAAAGGCCCATGCTGCTGGAGAGATGGCCGGAGTCGATTACCGTGACGTTCTCAAAGGACTTGGCCGCCTCCAGGGCGTTCTGGTATCCGTCGCTGACATGCTTCGCCATGGTGATATGAATCACGCTCTGCGCCTCCGTCAGTTTCTGTGCGAAAAAGCGTTCATAATCCTGCACATCCGGGGGCTGGGAGACGCCCTTCCTGCCCTCCGCCATGTGGGCCAGCAGCTCATCCGCCATCAGCTCCGACTCATCCAGGAAGCGCCCCTGCTCCGTACAGATATAGTAGGGGCATATGCTGATGCCGAATTCCCGCTTCAGGGATTCCGGCAGGTCGCACACGCTGTCCGTGGTGACCATCAGCGATATCCGCTTGGCCTGTTCGAAGATCAGCACGTCCTTCCCGATCTCCGACTGGCTGGCGGTCTCGCTTAAAGCCACCAGCTCCTTGGGCAGGATGCTCAGCACGGCGGCCTCCAGCAGCGCGCCGCTGATGGGCTTGGGCAGGTAGCCGCTGAAGCCCTCTTTCCGGTAAATCTGCTGATTGTCGCTTCCCGCATTGGCGGTAAGGGCTATCACCGGCACGTCCTGGCACAATCCCCCGGGCTGGGAATGCAGCGCATGGAGACATTCTATCCCGTCCATCTCCGGCATCAGGTGATCCATCAGAATGCAGTCATAATGCTGGTACTGGGTCAGCCGCAGACATTCCGCGCCGCTGGACGCCGTGTCGATCTGCACCTTGGTATCCGACAGGAGCTTGCGCACCACCATCAGGTTCATCTCGTTGTCGTCCACCACCAGCACATGGGCGCCCGGCGCCTCGAAGCTGTGCCTGTACTGCTCCCCCTCGTGCACCTTCATGCGGGAAGTCAGGGTGAATGTCCCCAGCTCCCTCTCGCTTATGATGTCCTGCTCCAATGTGACCAGGAACGTGGATCCGTTCATGTAGACGCTGTTGACGCTGATCTCGCCTCCCATCAGCTCCACAAGCTGCTTGACTATGCTCAGCCCCAGCCCGGTGCCCTCGATGTGCCGGTTCTTCTTCTCGTCCACACGCTTGAACGCATCGAATATATAGGGGATGTTCTCCTTCTTCACCCCCTGGCCCGTGTCCTCCACGGAGTACCAGACCCGCACCCGGTTCACGCCCACCCGCTCGCAGCGCACGGAAAGGGTGACGGAGCCTTCCTTCGTATATTTCACCGCGTTGTTCAGCAGATTGATCAGCACCTGCTTGATGCGCACCTCATCGCCGCAGAGCATGCTGGGCATGGACGGATCCACCTGCAGCCTGAATTCCAGCCCCTTTTCCCGGGCCTTGATCCATATCATGTTCACGATCTCCGAGAAGAGCTCCCCGGTCTCATAGGATGAGTTCACAATCTCCATTTTGCCCGACTTGATTTTGGACAGGTCAAGGATATCGTTGATCAGGGTCAGCAGCATCTTGCTGGCTCCCTGGATGTTCCTGGCGTTCTCGGCCACCTCGTCGGAAATGTCCCCCCGCAGGATCATCTCGTTGAGGCCGATAATCGTATTGATGGGCGTGCGTATCTCATGGCTCATGCTGGAGAAGAAATGGTTCTCCGCCTGGTTCAGCTCCTCG
>CAMQOJ010000099.1 GCA_947003375.1 uncultured Lachnospiraceae bacterium | reverse complement strand
ATCCTCATCTGTCTCGTGGGCTCGGAGATGTGTATAAGAGACAGTTCCAGGGCCTGTCTCTTTAAGAGGATATCCGCCCTGCGCCCCTTCTCTTCAGCAATCTCCTCCTCTCCCCTGCGCCATGCCTCCTGCTGAGCCTCCAGGCCGTCGAATTTCTCCAGCTTCTTCCTGGCATCCTGAATCTGCTCCTCCAGCCTGCCGCACTCCTGGCGGTTTTGATCCGCCTGTGTGAAAACAGAGTTTTTCTCCGCAAGCGCAATCCTCAGCAGCTCCTGTTCCTTCTGGTTCTCCAGAAGCGCCGCCCGCTGTTCCTCCCTGTGCCGGATGTCCACCATAAGCTGGTCTCGCCTGCGAATCTCCTCATCCAGCCCCGCCAGCTGCCTGTCCATGGCCTCAAGCGCCGCCTCGTCCTCCCCGCACAGCTTTGCCAGCAGTTCCAGGCCCTCCTCGACGCCGCCGTCGAATTTCATTTTCTGCAATTCCCGCAGTCTCGCACCGACGCCTCCGGGCACGTCATCCTGGCAGACAATGCCGTCCATGTACTGGTTCACGCTGCGCTTCAGCTCCTCATAGGCATCCCGTTCCAGCTTTACCGATGCTTTCAGCTGCTCCTGGATACGCTGGTAAATGCCAGTCCCGAAAATCTGCCGGAAAATGTCCCCCCGCTCCTCCGTCCCCGCAAGCAGCAGCTTCTGGAAGTCCCCCTGGGCAATCATGGCAATCTGGGTGAACTGCCTGCGATCCAGCCCAATCAGCTCTGTCACCGCCCTTGTCACATCCTTCGTCTTCGTAACCGGAGCCCTCCCGTCCGGAAAGCGCAGCTCGGCCTCCGACCGCTGAAGCGTATAGCCTGTCCCCCGCCCCTTCGGCCGCATGTATTCCGGGTTGCGCTTTACCGTATATCGCTTCCCCCGATAGGCGAAGGTGAGCTCCACATAGGTGGGAATCTCGTCCCTTGCGTACTTGCTGCGGAACATGTCCGGCTGACGCACATAGCCGCTGGCCTCCCCGTACAGCGCAAAGGCTATGGCATCGAATATGGTGGTCTTGCCCGCACCTGTATCTCCGGTGATCAAGTAAAGCCCCTGCCCGCCGAAACTCTCAAAGTCTATCTCCGCCCTGTCCGCGTAAGGGCCAAATGCGCTCATGACAAGCTTTACTGGTTTCATCGCTCTCTCCCGTCTTCTTCCTTTTTATTACAGATTTGTCTTCCATTTTGTATCTATTTCAATCCCTCAATCAGCTTCTCCATGAATGCTGCCTGCTCCCCGCTCATAGTCTGATTGTTCTGCATCTCATAGAACTCCCCGAACAGCTCCATCTCCGACCTCTCCTCCACCTGTCCGACCGCCTCCACGGTTCTGTCCTCTCTGGTACGGCTGTTGTCATAGACCAGACGCATCAGGTTCGGATAGACCGTGCGGAGCCTCTGCATGCCGTCTGGGATATCCTCCTCGTCTGTCAGGGTTATCTGCATATAGTCCTCCCTGTCCCTATCCTGATAGAAGGATTTGGACATCACCTCCAGATAAGCCCCCCTGATTTTACGCATGTCGTGCAAGGGAATCAAAGGCACCGTGGAAACCGTAAGCTGCCCCTTCTCCCGCAGCTCTACGATTGTGACGGATTTCTCCTGCTCTGCCTCGGAAAAAGAGTACTTCAACGGCGTCCCGCAGTAGCGCACCGTCTCCCGGCCCACGGACTGGGGGCTGTGGATATGGCCCAGCGCCACATAGTCGAAAGCGTTGAAGACCCGGGCATCCACATTGTCCATGCCCCCTACGGCCACCTCCTCGGAATCGCAGCGCCCCGCGCCGGTGACGAACTGATGGGCCACCAGGATATTGCGTGCTTTTTCGTCTATTTTCATACGTCTTATTGCTATCTCCGCCGCCTCCTGATAGCTTTCCGGCAGTCTGATGCCTCCCTCATCCTCCGGCCTTTCCTCCAGCGCATGCCGCACGGTGGCAGGCTTCACGAAAGGGAGCAGATGGACGCGGATTTCCCCATAGCTGTCCTGCAGCGCTACCTCCAGGGTCTCTCCCCGATACACAGGAGATACATATACGCCTCTCCCCCGCATCAGCTCGCCGCCGAAGGCAATCCGCTCCGGGGAGTCATGGTTGCCGCTGACCGCCAGGACCTTCTTCCCCAAATCCGCCAGCCCGGTGAGGAACCAGTCGAACATCTGCACGGCCTCCGCGGAGGGCATAGGCTTGTCATAGATGTCCCCCGCTATGAGCACCGCATCCACCTGCTCCCTCTGCGCTATCTGCAGAATCTGGTTCAGGATATATTTCTGATCCTCTGTCATGGAAAACTCGTTGACGCGCTTTCCGATATGCAAATCCGAGATATGTAGAAATTTCATGACCGTCTCCTATCCTAGCCGCTCCCACTCGTCATACTCGTCCTCATACTCGTCCTCATCCCGGCCCCCATGCCGCATCAGCCGCAGAATCAGGTGGTAGATTCCACGGAACACGGAGAACACCAGGAACATGCTGATGAAGCCCAGCACGCCGAACATAATGTCCGCAAATTCCATTACCCCCGTATTCGTCACCCGCTGGCCGATTTCGATGGCGAAGGTAATGACGATAATCAGCGTAAAGACGTAAATCCAGCTGATGACCATGATGTGCCTGTTTTTTGCCAGCCACTTGAAAATCGGATGCACCACGAAAATCATGGCCATCCCCAGCGCCCCGATAATCAGGAAATGCAGCTCCTTGTCGGTAAAGTTGTATTCATAAGCATCGTTGAGCTTCAGCAGATAGCTGTGTATCCGCGCGATCATTTCCACAATAGCGTACAAAAATCCTTTCATATGTACTCAGCTCCTCCGTATTCCCCTCAATATTCCTTTGGCAGCTCGGAAATCCCGTATTCCTGCTTGAAATCCTCCAGCTCTGAAGCGCTCTGGATGAAGCGCTCCTCCCTGAACTCCCCCGTATGGATGTTCTTGAAGCCTGCAACCCGTTCCCCGTTGCAGATACTGCATTTCAGGACCGGTCTCCAGTTCTCCCTGTCGTAATCCCGCCGTTGCACCCGCTTTTTCCCAAACACCTGTCTCTCCTTTTCGGCTTTTCCTTACATGGTATGCCCTTATAAAAAGAAAACTTCCACTTTGTCAATGGAAGTTTTCAAGACTATTAATTTGACAAGACTTACTACATGCGGAAGATGGGACTTGAACCCACACGGCATTGCTGCCACAAGATCCTTAGTCTTGCTCGTCTGCCAGTTCCGACACTTCCGCATATGCACTGCACAAAAGATATATTAACACCATATGCGCAAAAAGTCAATTCCTTTTTTGAATTTTCTTTCACGGCCTGCTTTCCACTTGTCTTTCTTCTATAGATATGCTAACATACCTAACATATAAAGCAAGTATCGCACGATATATGCCGCCCGCCAGAGGGCGGCGGAATGGAGATCATCATGAAGAAACGGATCGCGTCCCTCCTGCTCATCGCTTTCCCGGCCCTGCTGCTGGCGGCCTGCGGCCCCTCCGGCTCCATCATCCTCCCCAAGGAGGGCTATGCCCAGGGCGCTGCAGGCGATACCATGCGCACTTATTTTTTCGACTTCACCCTGAATGAAGCCTACACCTACAGCAGATATGAGGGCTACATCCCCACCCCGGGCTACGACCTGCTGGCGGTGGAGGTCACCGTCAAGAACACCTTTCAGGAGGGCATCACCATGTTCGACTGGGACTTCATCGTGCTCTACGACGACAATGCCGGCGAGGAACAGATCTACGACTATCCCATCACTTCCTACGAAGACCTGGAAATTCCGGAGGCCGCCCGGGAGACCCTTCTGCCCTCAGAGTACGCTCTGGAGAAAGGCGAAAGCCTCACCGGGCTCCTCCTGTTCGAGGTGCCTGCCGGAGACACGGAGTTCACTGTCTCCTACCTGGAATCCTTTGAGGATGACACCACGGGCGACACCTTCTCCGTGGACATCGCTGCCACCCGCAGGTAATGCGGCATCGCCAGAACCGCCCGCTCCACCTCCTGTTCCACCCATCGCTGCCAAGCGCAGGTAACGCGACATCCCCCGGCCCCGGGCATTATTCTCCAAAGAACGCCTTGAAGGCCTCCACGGCGTACTTCGTGTCCTTCACTCCCGCAGTCTCCACCGCGGAGTGCATGGCCAGCTGGGGCAGGCCGATGTCCACTGTGGACAGGGACACATGGGAGGTGGAGACATTGCCCAATGTCCCGCCGCCGGGGATGTCCGAGCGGTTGGCATAGGCCTGGCAGGGCACCTTAGCCTTCTCGCAGATGCTCCGCATCCTGGCTGCCGACACGCCGTCCGTGGCATACCGCTGGCTTCCGTGGAATTTGATGACAAGCCCCCTGTTCAGATAAGGCCGGTTGGTGGGGTCTGCCTTCTCCGGGTGGTTGGGGTGCACCGCATGGGCATTGTCCGCGGATATCAGGAAGCTGTCCGCTATCAGGCGCAGGACGCCGCCTCTGTCGAGCCCCATGCACTCCCCGATCCGCCACAGCGTATCCTCCAGGAAAGTGGAATCCGCTCCCTGCTTGGTGCCGCTCCCCACCTCCTCGTTGTCGAATATGGCGCAGACATTTATGTAGTCCACCGGCGTGCTCTCCGCAAACCCCTTGGCGGAGGCGTACACGCACTGCAGATCGTCCAGCCTGGGGGAGAGCACGAACTCCCCTCCCTCCCCGAATATCCTGCCCCTGTCCCTGACATAGAGGAACAGGTCGTGGCCCAGGATATCCTCCTGCTTCACGCCCACGGCCTTTGCCACGCGCCGCAGCAGAGGGCTGTTCTTTTTCCCGCTGCCGCACTCCCCGTAGAGGGGAAGCATATCCGTCTGGGGGTTATACTCCACCCCCTTGTTCATCTCGCGATTCATATGGATGGCCACATTGGGAATCACGCACAAATCCTTCTCGATGTTCACCAGCCTGGTCTCCATCCCCGCCTTTCCCCTCACGATCACCCGCCCCGCCACAGACAGGGGCCTGTCCAGCCATGTGGACAGAATCATGCCGCCGTACTTTTCCGTGTTCAGCTTCAGATAGGCGGCCTCCACGGCCATCTCCGGGGACTCCTTCACCTTGAACGCAGGGGAATCCCCATGGGCCGCCGAGATGTGGAAGCCCTTCGGCGTGTCCGTCTGGGGCATGCGGAACGCGATCAGGGAGGAATCGTTCCTGGTCACATAATACCCCTGCCCGGGCTCCGTCTCCCACTCCTCCGTCTCCTTCAGCTCCCAGAAGCCCAGTCCGGCGAATACCTCCTTCAGGTTCGCCACCGTCTGGAAAGCGGTAGGGCTCTTCTCAATGAACTCCAGCAGTTCCTTCGCGCACTTTTGATATTCCTTCGTCATATTCTCCCCCGCTCACTCCGCCTTTCCGTATACGATACTCCCCGCCATCTCCCGGGCCTTCTCAGGGCCGCAGAAGATGCCTGCGATGGCCAGGGCGAAATCCATGGCCGTCCCCATACCTCGGGAGGTGACCACATGGTCCGAAATCTCCACCGGGCCCTCCGTGACCTGTGCGCCCTCCAGATGGCTCTCAAAACCCGGGTAGCAGCAGGCCCTCCTGCCCTTCAGGATCCCCCTGTGTCCGAAGATGCTGGGGGCGGCGCAGATGGCCGCAATGTATTTCCCCGCGGCATGGAAAGCGTCCACCTGCTCCATGAGCCCCCCATGGGCCTCCAGGTGCTTCGTGCCTGGCATGCCACCAGGCAGCACCAGCATGTCGTACTCCGAAAAATCCGCCTCCCCGTACATTTTGTCCATCCGGACGGGGATGCCGTGGGAGCCCGTGACCTCCTGCTGCTCCATGACCGACACCGTCTCCACCTCCAGTCCGCACCTGCGGCAGATGTCCACCACTGTCAGCGCCTCGATCTCCTCATAGCCTGTCCCGAAGAAAACCGCTATCTTTTTCATTTCCGTCAACCTCTCTTCCATAAGATTATTTATACTGCTTAACGCTTTCACTTGCCATGAAACCAGACTGCATAACGCTGACTGGTTCAATCGCATGATTACATTAGGCAGCATTCAGCGTTATGCAGTATAAATTATTTATTTTCAGTATACACATTGTTGTCAAATATTTCAATTAGCGCTTTAGAATTTTTCGAAAATGTGTTATGATTAAGTTACAGTTCCGTCGATTTATGGGCAAAATGATTCCCTGCCGCCATAGAAGCCGGGCTGTGCCCAATCCGGAAAATGACAGAGAGAAAGGAAAGACTATGGAAATAGAGCGCAAATTCACCATCAAGGAATTGCCCGCCGATCTGGAGAGCTACCCCTTCCACCACATCGAGCAGGCCTATTTGAATGCGTCGCCCGTGGTGCGGGTCCGCAAGGAGGACGACGAATACTACCTGACCTACAAGGGAAGCGGCATGATGGCCAGGGAGGAGAGCAATCTGCCCCTGAACAGGGAAGCCTATTATCATCTGCGCGACAAGGCGGACGGCAAGATCATCTCCAAGAAGCGCTACCTGATCCCCCTGCCCAACCCGGGCTTCCAAGGGCGGCCCGGCATCCCCTGTCCGCCTTCGGACTATTCCCTGACCATTGAGCTGGACATCTTCGACCCGCCCTTCGCGCCCCTGGTCATGGCCGAGGTGGAGTTCGGAAGCAGGGAGGCCGCCGAATCCTTCCTGCCCCCGGCCTGGTTCGACGAGGACGTCACCTACCGCCAGGAATACCACAATTCCTATATGGCACTGCAGTCATAGGGCGCAGGCAGCAGTGAATTCTGAAAGGGGAAAGGAGAGCCAGGTGGCATTTGCACACGAAAGGACCTATACGATAGATGATATCTACGCCCTGCCGGACGGACAGAGGGCAGAACTGATCGACGGCCATCTGTACATGATGGCCCCACCGAATTTCAGGCACCAGAAATTAGTCATGGAGCTGTCCGCTGTTATCCACCGGTATATAAAAAATCACGGTGGAGACTGTGAAGTCCTCCCTGCTCCATTCGCTGTCTTCCTAAATGAAGATGACCGAAATTATGTCGAACCCGACATTTCAGTGATATGCGATAAAGACAAGCTGAATGACAAAGGATGCAACGGAGCTCCCGATTGGATTATTGAAATCGTATCGCCCTCAACCCAGCAGATGGATTACGGCATCAAACTCTTTAAATATCGCACTGCGGGCGTTCGGGAATACTGGATCATAAACCCAACCACACGCATCGTCAATGTATATGACTTTGAGAATGAAAAAGGCACTTGTCAGTACCGTTTTGATGATGAAATTCCCGTTTGCATTTATGGGAATCTCAACATCCATATTTCCAGCCTCTTATAAAAAAGCAAGCCGCCCTGCTCCTTGGCCGGATGGGCGGCTTGCCTCGTCTCCTGCGGATAACAGGACTTGAACCTGCACGTCGGGGGACACCAGAACCTAAATCTATAATTCCTTTGTCCCAGATAACTATGAGCCATAAATATCCCAGCTATTTTATCCTTTTCTGTTCCGTTTTATCTCTACATATGCCCAGCGTTGATGTCATTACTGATGTCAATCCATTGCAGATTTCCTCTTTCTTTCTAGTTATCAAACCAATGGAAACTGGAAAACCCTGGCTCTCATCATTTCAGATTTCTTACATTTATGCCGCTTTCGTCTTCGTGCGCTTCAGGCTGTTCATCGCTTTCTTGTAAATACTCTCGTCCATCTCCTGTATGCTGTTGACCCCATACCTCTGCAGCACCGTATCAAGGGCCACCCCAGTCCGCAAAAGCTCTTTGTTAATCTGCTCTGCATACTGCTCTTTTGGACTCCTCTCCTGCTTCGGCGCTGCATCTGTCTGTTCTGCAGCCTTATCTTCCAGATTGTAGACCACTTTCCCGTCCTGATTGATGATAGTGAGCCCTACAATCTCACGCTCTTCGTTATAGGAGATGCTGCTGACAGAGAACTTGTCGTAAGTGACATACCTGTCATCCCTCTTCTGCAGCTTCACCTTCGAGGCTCCGACCCATATGAACGGTGCCGTATAAAGCTCCCTTCCTATGCCATGGGAGAAGCATGCCCTCTTGAAGGAATCTGAGGCCTCTCCTTTCTCCTTTTCGGTGTAGCTCTTCGTCCCTACGTCCGCCTTCCCGATCCACTGCTTCTTCCCCTCGTCCCATATGCTGACAGTGCAGTAGAGGTTGCCGCCAATCAGCTCGTGCGTCCTCTGCCAGTTGTTCGCCCCATATACCTCGTCAAGAATCTTCATATCGCATCGGGCGTCCTTATATAGAAGAAGAGACACCCCCTTTTCGCTGATTGTCCCTACACGGCATTCAATCTCATTGGCCCTGAGGAGCCTTATCGCTTTTTGCTCCATGATTCTGCATCTCCTTCCATCCTCGCTTGATGACTTCCTGGTCCCACACAGCGCCATCTCATCATGATAGGCCCTCATGCCACTGAGAGGCGCCTGTAGCTGCTCTGCGTAAGGTAGCTCGCATAGATGTCCGGCTGCTCTGCCCTCAGCCTCTTGGAATCCACGACGCGCTTGCTGATCGGTTTCCATGTGACAGTCCTGCCCCCTACTGTCCCAGATTCGGCCTCCTTCAGATAACATTTGAGCTGGTTGGCGGCTGCATCCCTCACTTCCTCCAGCTCCTTCAGCTGTCTGGAGGCCCTTTCATATTCATCACATACCGCCAATGCCTCGGCAGGGAGCTCTATCGTCTCCCCGTTGGAGCTGCCGTACCTGGAATTGAAATAGCTCGTTGTCGCTTCTGAACCATCGGGAACAGGCTCCACGCCTCCTAATACATATGTCTCCCAGAAGTGCCTCTCCATCGCGGTTATCTTGCCTATCAACCCGTCATCCCGTTCAACCTCGTGCCAGAAGAAGCGGTTGCCGCCGACCAATGCTGCTATATAGGCCCTCTTTGCCCCTGTCACCGCCATGTAATGCTGCACCTGTAGGATGTACGGCGCGGGAATCCCCTCCTCCCATACCTCCTGCTTGAAAGCAGAAGCCGTCTTTGCCTCGAATATGCAGAACTCCCCATCCATGTTGATGGCTCCGTCAAGGTTGGCGAACATGAACGGATGCTCCTCGCTCTGCAGGAGCATGTGCTTCTGCCTGACCTTGATCCCTGTGCGCTCCGTGAACTCCTTCCTGACAATCGGCTCCAGGAGCGTCCCGAAATGTGCGTATTCGCTGTCGCTTTCCTCTGCCTTGATCTGCCCAGTCTTTTCCAGCCAAAGCTGGTGGACGGACTTGAAAGGGTTGATTCCTGCTATGATGCCCACGTCCGAACCGCCGATGCCTTTTGTGCGGTACCTGAGCCATTCCTCCCTTGACAGGTTGTTCGTCTTCACGACTATCCTCATATTATATGCACCTCCATAAAGCTGAAGCAGATGCCAGTCCGGCATCTGCCCTTGAAATCTTGTTTCCGCATTTTTCCTCATGCTGTCTTTACCAGCTGGTACGCCTTGTCGATTAAAGGGTTCCCATCAATGGTACGGCTGAACAGGTTCTCGTTGTAGCTCGCCGTCCTCCGGAGCGGCCTTGCATGCGTCGCGAAGTCCGACACGGCATTGATGAACCGGTACGCATTGCTCCCAACCTCCTTCAGGTCAGGCGCGCCGAAGTAGCGCTCCTCCATGTCCTCGCGGAGCCTGATGATGTTCTTTCTCTGGATTGGCGTGGCATCCTTTTCTATAGGTAGGAGCTGCTCGATGTATCCCCTTACCTGTCCGTCCGTGACCTCCTGCCCACGGAGATGCTCGAACTCCTTTCCGAGGCGCTCCATGTACTCCTCTGCAAGGAAAAGTGTGTCCTCTGCCTCCCTAATCTTGTCCTTGATGTTGCCGGTGTGCACCATCGACCATGAGCGCCTTGCCGTATCCAGGGCAAGGTTCAGAGTATTGTTGCAGACCACGCGTACCGGCGTCAGCGCAACCTTCACGGCGCCGCTCCCATCATGCGTGTTGCTGAAGACCAGGTATGGCGAGATGCGCTCGCCCGACATGATGTATTCTCTCGGGAGGCGGGCAAGGAGCCACACTTTCCGCCCCTCTTGCAGCGAGCCCGCCGTCTCATAACGGACGCCTCTGCCGAGCAGGGCGTCCGTGAACGAGAAAGCCTCTTCATTCTGGATGATCCTGTACCGTTCGGACACCACTCCCAGCACTTTCCTGTCGCTGTCGCGGATGTTGGCCATATAGCCGGGTATCTTTGTCCTCCCGCGCGTATAGACAGACTCCTGCACTACCCTCCAATCCAGCCCCGCAAGCCGAAGCGCATCCTTTGAGGACGGCGCCTCTTCTACCTTTGCACCGAGGCCATGCCACGGTTTCTCCCTCGTGTAGAACATCGATTCCACTTCTGCTGCCATGATTCCTTTCTCCTTTCTTTTTTGATTGGCTGCTGTCTAGTCTTGTCTGCCGCCCGTTCCCTCATGCCACAGATATCTGCTTTACATAGAAATAGGGGAGAACCCTCTACGGGCCTCCCCTATCTGTACTATACTCACAGCATTGATTGTCCTGATGCACTCAGGAAACTCTGCAGACATATTGATGAGCAGCTTACACCTATATAATATATGACTGTATTTGATGACTTTTCCCAAACACCATCTTCTGACAGTCACATCATCTCTATCCAATCAATCCCCCAAGAAAGCCTAGCACTGCTCCAACAGCTGCACCCACTGCTGAACCTATCACAGGAATCAAACTACCTACTGTCGCCCCTGCAACAGCCCCTGCAGCAGCCCCTTCCAAAGCCTTTTTGATAGAACCAGTCATTACCTCCTTAATTTCGTTGTTATAATTTGCCAGCTCATCATTTTTTTGCCAGACATTGGGGTCTTGATTCAAATTGTCCGCA
>CAMQOJ010000098.1 GCA_947003375.1 uncultured Lachnospiraceae bacterium | reverse complement strand
CTGACCCCTGCCCTCCCCGTGGAGGCCCCGGCCCCTTCCGCCGCAGAACTTGCGCTGGAGGCCAACCGCGCCCTGCCCGTCCAGTCCAACGAGGTGCCGAACTGGCCCGCTGGCCCTGTGGTGGGGGCGGAGTCCGCCATTTTGATGGAGCTCCAGACAGGCACCATCCTCTATGCCAAGAATATCCACCAGCGGGAATACCCCGCCAGCACCACCAAGATTCTCACCACCCTGATTGCCGCGGAGCGCTGCCAGATGGACGAGATTGTTCCCTTTTCCCACGACGCTGTCTTCGACACGCCCTGGGACAGCAGCCACATCGCCATGGACGTGGGGCAGGAGCTGACCATGGAACAGTGCCTGAACGCCATCCTGATCCGCTCCGCCAATGAGGTGTGCTATGCGGTGGCGGAGCATATCACGGGCACCACGGACTGGCAGGTCTTCTCGGACCTCATGAATGAGCGGGCCGCTGAGCTGGGCTGCCTGAATACCCATTTCATCAATCCCAACGGCCTGCCGGATGAGGACCATTATACCACGGCCTATGACCTGGCCATGATCGGCAGGGCCTTCTTCGACAACGAGATGCTGTGCAAGATCACCCTGTCCCCACGGATCGACTTCCCGCCCACGGACAAGCTGCCCCAGGGGAAGCTGGAGAACAACCACATGGAGATCATCCCGGGAGGATCCTATGCCTACGAATATATCGTGGGGTGCAAGACCGGCTACACGGACGATGCCAGGAGCTGCCTGGTGTCCTGCGCGGAGAAGGACGGGCTGAAGCTGATCTGCGTGGTGATGCGGGACGAGGCCCCAAACCACTATGAGGACACCATCTCCCTCTTCGAGTACGGCTTCTCCAATTTCGAGCGGGTGAACGTGGCCCAGACGGAGACCAGATACAATATCGACAACACCGGCCTGTTCTACAGCGGCAATGACATCTTCGGCAGCTCCCGGCCCTTCCTTTCCCTGAATAGGGAGGACTTCATCGTCCTGCCCCGGACGGTCTCCTTTGAGGAGGTATCTTCCTCCATCTCCTACGAGTCGGCGGACGAGAGCCAGGCGGCGGTGATCTCCTATTCCTATCAGGAGGTGCCCCTGGGCACTGTCCGGGTGGATTTCAACGCAGACAGCCAGGAGCCTAATATCTTCGATATGGAAGGGGGGGAGGGGGCCGCCGCAGCGCCCGACCAAAATGACGGCGATGGTTCTGTCATATTCGTCAATGTGAGGTTTCTTCTCATTGGCGCTGCCGTACTGGCAGGTCTGCTGCTTCTATGGCTCATCGCCCACCTGATTCTCAAGAACTATAATTTCTCTCCCCGGAGCGGCAGACGGGGGTGGTGGAAGCGCAACCGCCACAGAAGGCGTGGCTCCAGAAAACACAGAGGCCCTGACTTCTAGTCATGGCCTCTCCTTTGTCCCGCGGCTTTTCCTTTGGACCCGCTTCCTGTGCATATCGCTTGCACGCTCCCTGCGGGCCTTCAGCGCCTCCGCGTCCTGGTCTGAAATCAGCTTCGTAGTCTTTACCACATAGACCTTCCCGGCGGGGGATTTCCGAATCCTGATCTTCCCCTTCAGGTAGCCGTGCTTCTCGCAGTAGGCCAGGCAGACATCATGCTTGCCGCACCGAGAGAAACAGCGGATCTTCGTGCGGGGGTCCCTGCGGCAGAGGTAGCATTTGCTGGATGCCACCTCCCTGTCCTCCAGAGCCTCCTCCTTGGTGTCGAATTCCCTGGAAATGTATTTTGCGTAATTGTCGAACTGTACCTTCAGCTCGGATTTCCTGTCCTTCGGCGGGTGGAACACATCGTAGGAGAGGTTCCGCAGCGCCGCGGGCTCCTCCGCCAGAATCCTGGCCAGGATCTTCGCCGTGTAATGGGCGTCGGCAAAGGCCCTGTGGAAGGGGATGTCCTTCTCCAGCTCCAGGAAGTCCACGGCATATTCCAGGGATTTCCTGCTCTTCCCGTCCTCATAGGCGATGCTGAACAGCTTCTGCACGTCCAGGTAGGCCAGGGGGCCGTCCGCCAGTGGCTCCATGTGATAGTGCTCCATGTTCCGCTGCAGCTCCGTCAGATCCGCACTGCCCCAGCTGCAGAAACGGTACTCCTCCTCCCCGCACCAGGCAAAGAACGCCTCCGCCGCCTCGGGAAAGGGCCGGCCTTTCTTCAGCTCCTTCATCCGCAGATGAATCAGGCGGCCGGTGGCCTGGTTCATCTCATGGTACACTGACGGCCTGATGAGCTGGTTGAATTCTCCTGTCCTTTCTATGAGGAACGCGCCATTGCCTACATCTGCGTCTTCTTTCTCCGCGCCCCGGTCCTTTACAGGTCCTCCGCCGCTGCCGGAATTCCCGTCCCCGGCAGGGCTGCCGCCATCGCCAGGCTGTCTGCAGAGACCGGCGTGCAGCTTCACCGCGCCGATCTCTATGATTTCAAAGGGAATGGCAGGCACCTCGTGTTCCGTGATCCCGTTCGCCTGGTTCCATTCCAGATCCAATACCACATAATTCATCCAGATTCCTTCCCACGGCTGCGAAGCTCTCTGTCCTGCTTCCAAAAATAAGCCTTAAGCGGAGGCCTCAGCCGTTCTTATGCCATATTGCGCCTCGATCCAGGTATGGGCCAGTGAAATCCAGGAGGCACACTCCTCCTGGATGGCAGTGCCCCCCTGTCCCTGGGTGAGCTGGTTGGCAAGGGACAGCCCGTGGCCGCCCACGGGGTACACATGGAGCTCCGAGGGCACTTTTGCCCGGCACATCCCGTTTACGAACATCACCGAATTCTCCACCGGCACGCAGTCGTCCGTATAGGTGTGCCAGAGGAATGTGGGAGGCGTGTCGCCGCTCACCTGGTTCTCCAAAGACAGCGCCTCCACCGCGGGCGCCCCCAGCAGAGCGGAGATCTCCGCCTCGCTGTCCCCGATCAGATTGTCGAAGGAGCCTCTGTGGGCGTATTCGCCGGAGGTGATGACAGGATAGCACAGGATCAGGCCGTCGGGCCTCCACTGCCTGCGGTCGCCTCCCTCCGCGCCCAATGCCTTCGCCAGGAAATCCCTGTTCCAGAACACGCCCAGGGACGCTACCAGGTGGCCTCCGGCGGAGCAGCCCAGCACGATGATCTGCGCGGGATTCACATGCCACTCCTCTGCATGCTCCCTGATCAGGCCCACGCTCCAGGCCAGCTCGCACAGGGACATGGGGAACACCGCGGGGGCCACGGAATAGCGCAGCACGGCCGCATGGTAGCCCATGGCGAGGAACTGTAGGGCCAGGGGCTCCGCCTCCCGGTCCGAGGTGAATTCATAGCCGCCTCCCGGGCAGACCAGCACCAGGGGCCTGGACGCGATGCCGATCTCCGCGGAGTCGTCCTGAATGTAGGTGACCAGCTTCGCATAGGGCTGGGAACCGGGCAGTTCTATTTTGTAAGTCTCATTTTTCATATTCGCTTTCTCTCCTTAATCGTCTCCCAAATCAATATGGCGGCGCTCGCCGGACCTGTTCCCCATCCGCCCGGACATGCTCCATGGCTTTTATGTCCGCATAGCCATGGCATCCGGCGTACACAGGCATAAGGCTGTGCATGGGCGATGGGGCTCCGGCATCCGTGCCCCGGTCCTGGCATTTAATAAGCCCTGCCCCAGTACACCATCTTCTTCGCGGGTCTGCCGCAGCACACGCAGGTGTCCGCGATATGCTCCTGTTCGAAGGGCATGCAGCGGCTGGTGACGCTGAGTTTTTCCTTGATCACGTTCTCACATGCCTCGTCCCCGCACCACATGGCCTTGACGAAGCCAGATCTCTCGTTGAATATCTTCTCGAACTCCTCCATGCCCACGGCGGTGAAGGTGTTCTCCTCCCGATGGGCCCTGGCCCGCTCCAGCATCTCCCGTTGAATGGCGTCCAGCAGTCCGCCCACCTCTGCCTCCAGCTCGTCTAAGCTCACCTCGATCTTCTCCCTGGTGTCCCTGCGGACGAGGACGCACTTTCCGGCCTCTATATCCTTGGGGCCGATCTCGATGCGGACAGGGTAGCCCCGCATCTCCGCCTCGGCGAACTTCCAGCCCGGGCTCTTGTCCGTGTCGTCCACCTTCACCCGGAAGTTCCCCTTCAGCCTGTCCCGGAGCTCGTAGGCTTTGTCCAACACCCCCTCCTTCTTCTGCTGGATGGGCACGATGCATACCTGCACGGGGGCTACCTTGGGCGGCATCACCAGGCCCTCGTTGTCGCCGTGCACCATGATGATGGCGCCGATCAGGCGGGTGGTCATGCCCCAGGAGGTCTGGTGGACGTATTTCAAGGTGTTGTCCTTGTCGGCGAACTGGATGCCGAAGGCCTTGGCGAAGCCGTCGCCGAAGTTGTGGCTGGTGCCGGACTGCAGGGCCTTGCCGTCGTGCATCAGGGCCTCGATGGTGTAGGTGGCGACGGCTCCGGCGAATTTCTCCTTGTCGGTCTTGCGGCCTTTTATCACCGGTATGGCGAGCACCTCCTCGCAGAAGTCCGCGTATATGTTCAGCATCCGGATGGTCCTCTCCTGGGCCTCTTCCTCCGTGGCATGGGCGGTGTGGCCCTCCTGCCAGAGGAATTCCCGGGAGCGCAGGAAGGGCCTGGTCTCCTTCTCCCAGCGCACCACCGAGCACCACTGGTTGTAGACCCTGGGGAGGTCACGGTAGGAGTGGATGTCGTTTTTATAGAAATCGCAGAACAGGGTCTCCGAGGTGGGGCGCACGCAGAGCCGCTCCTGGAGGGGCTGCAAGCCGCCGTGGGTCACCCAGGCCACCTCCGGCGCGAAGCCCTCTACGTGGTCTTTTTCCTTCTGCAGCAGGGACTCCGGGATGAACATGGGGAGGTAGACGTTCTCCACCCCTGCGGCCTTGAAGCGCTCGTCAAGCTGCCTCTGGATCAGCTCCCAGATCGCGTAGCCCGCGGGCTTGATCACCATGCATCCCTTTACGGAGGTGTAGTCGATCAGCTCCGCTTTCTTTACCACATCCGTGTACCACTGGGCGAAATCCACGTCCATGGATGTGATCTCTTCTACCATTTTCTTGTCTGCCATTTTTCTTTCCTCCTGATTCATGACAATAGAAAGCCTGCTTTCTATTGTACCAGTTCCGCAGCTGCCCTGTCAGTACCAGTTGCTGCACAGGGTTTCCGGCCGCAAGGACATGCGTCCGTTCATCCTATGGGCACTGATCCGGGCAGATGCTGTTTTCCAGTTCCGCAGCGAATTTTCACGCTGCCTGGGATGTTGCCGCATAAAAAACGCCGGACTTCCATCCCACAAGGGACCGAAAATCCGGCGGTACCACCCTAATTGACGCGAATGCGCCCATCTCTCATGCCCTTAACGCAGGCCTGCGCCGCGCTTTCGCCTGCTGCGGGCTTTTTGTCCTCCCACAGGCCTCGCGCGGAGCTCCGAGGCAGGTTCCAGCTCCTCCGCATAAGGGCCTCCCAGCCGCATGCCTTCACCGCCCTCCGCAATGCGGATTGGACATGCCACGCCCTCTCTCTGGAATGCTTCCGAAAGCTGTACTATCCCTCTTCACAGCCACTCTATATGGATAGGATTATAGTGCAGGAAATGGGGGGTTGTCAAGGAGAAAATGGGGGACATTGCTACTCTTTCACCTTATCCCCCTGCTGCTCCACAAAACTGAATGCTTTCGGCGGCTTTTTTGTCCACAGCTTTGAAACATCGAATTTATGCCTCTTCAGCGCCAGCCGGAACTCCACTTCCTCATCCGGTTGACTGCGCTTTTGAATTCGCTGACGTTCTCGCTTCTTGTAAACTCCTGCGCTTTACCCACATCCGTACAATATTCAATCTCATCCTCAAAGTTCAGAACCTGCGCTATGGTTATCACTTCAACGCGAAAGCTCAGCGACTTTAACAGTTCTACATTCTTTTTCAATATCGCCGTTTCTTCCTTATCTGTGTCAAAGACAAGCACAACACTGCTTCCGGGCTGGAAGCCCATCAATTTATTGGGCTTCAGCGTTCTCTGTATCACATTGAAGCTTTCTACCTTTCCGGGATGAATCAGCGCAGGCCTCACCTTTAACGCCTTTAGAAGCTTTTCCTCGCACTCCCCCTCAGCCAGGTAATAGAACCGCCTGTTATCCATCACTCATCCACCTCCAAATCATCCAGGAGGGAATCGTCCGGCAGAGAACCGAACATGTCATTCTCCATAGCGCACTTCACGGAATCCGTATGCCTCTTCAAGACATCTGAAGCGAATGTCGCCGACACCTTATACTCGCCGCCCTGGATTTCCTTCTTCAGAAAAGCGAAAGCGTGCTTGGGAAGGTTCAGATTGAGCATGTCAGTATTGTGTGTCGTAAAAATAAGCTGTTCGTTCTTTCCAAGCCTTTCTGCCATCAGGCCAAAAATCCGCTTCTCAATATCGCTCTGAATGTAGGAAAAGTGCTCATCGCAGTAGTAAAAGGAGTTCCTGCCGGAAAGCATCGAGGCCAGGAATACAGCCACATCGATTCCTTCGGCAGTCCCACTGGAAAGAAGCTCTCGATTGAGCAGCTTCCCTTCCTGGATGATGATCTCTTTTCCACGCCGGCGGATGACAAAGGAATCCTTGAGATCCCTGGCGACAGAAACATCCGTCAGCGACGGATCGAGCGTTCCAATCACAGCACGGAGCGTTTTCAGCAGGGCCGCCTCTTTGATATCCGCAAGCCTGAGGGATGTCTCAATCTCAGGATAAGCGAACCGGAATTCCATCTGTCCAACTGCTTTTCTAAGCGCCTTAAAGCTTCCTGCAATCTCTTCTGTCCTGTCCTGCAGTTTCTCCACTGCCATCTCATAGGAATCCATCTCACCTATTTCCGCCGATAAGTATCGGATACTGACATTTTCACCGTCCACAACCCCACAAAAGCGATGCAGGACATAGCCCTCATTGACAAAATCTACCCGGAATTCTGCTGGTCTGTCCTCGGAGTTCAAGTCTCTTAGAATCGCTTCGTTGGATTCCCTGATAGAACTGAAGATTTTCAGCAGCGCTTTACCCAGGCTGGTCTTTCCGGCAGCGTTGGCCCCCATCAGAATGACCGCCTTTTTATAGCGGAACCGCTCTCTTCCTTCCAGCGCTTCGCTTCCAAGCAGGGAGACTGACAGCTTTCTTGGATAGGTTAAATTGATGCGGAAATCATCGAAGCTATAGACATTGTTGAGATTTACGTCCATAATAATCATAGCGGTTCCTCATACATTCGTTTTTTATGAATTTATGATAATTGAATTATGGCGGAAAGTCAAGTCCTGCAACCGGATGAAAACCCGCTTGAATGAGAAGTATCTGCCATCGTGCCCGTAGCACTATCGCTCCGCCCGCATGGGATTGCTCAGGAAATCCTCATAGGACAGCCGGATGCCCTCCTCCAGCTCCGTGCGGTAAGTCCAGCCTAACCCCGTGGCCTTGGACACGTCCAGGAGCTTTCTGGGGGTGCCGTTTGGCTTGCTGGCGTCCCACCGGATTTCCCCGGCGTAGCCGATGACCTTCGCCACCAGCTCCGTGAGCTCCCTGATGGTCAGCTCCTTGCCCGTGCCCGCATTGACGGTCTCATTGCCGCTGTAATGGTTCATGAGGAACACGCACCGGTTGGCCAGGTCGTCCACGTAGAGGAATTCCCGCAGGGGCGAGCCGTCCCCCCAGCAGGTGACGTATGGAAGCCCCTGCTCCTTTGCCTCGTGGAACCGCCTTATCAGCGCGGGCAGCACATGGCTGTGGGTGGGATGGTAGTTGTCATTGGGGCCGTATAAATTCGTGGGCATGACAGAGATGTAGTCCGTCCCGTACTGGCGGTTCAGGAACTCGCAGTATTTCAGCCCGGAAATCTTGGCCAGGGCATAGGCCTCGTTGGTCTTCTCGAGCTCGCTTGTCAACAGGCAGCTCTCCGGCATGGGCTGGGGGGCCATCCGGGGATAGATGCAGGAGGAGCCCAGGAATTCCAGCTTCCTGCAGCCGTTCTGCCAGGCGCTGTGGATGACGTTCATCTCCAGGGTCATGTTGAACCACATGAAGTCCGCCAAAGCCTCCTGGTTGGCCACGATGCCCCCCACTTTCGCCGCCGCCAGGAACACGTACTCCGGCTTTTCCGCGGCAAAGAAGTCCTCCACCTGCTGCTGGCGGCACAGGTCCAGCTCACTGTGGGTGCGCGTGATGATATTTTCGTAGCCCTGGCGCCGCAGCTCCCGGAGGATGGCGGAGCCCACCATGCCCCGGTGCCCGGCCACGTAGATTTTCGCGTTTTTTTCCATCATAATGCCTTTCTGTTCTAATGTCTTACTCTTCTTACATCCTCTTTTTCAAAAAAGTTTCCGCTTAGACAATCATTCTCAGTCGGAAAATCGTTTTAGCAATATTACAGATAAATCACATCCGGCCTGTATAGTCGGTCTACTATCTCATCCACGCTGATGCCATTTCCGGCCATTATCGTTCCGATGACCTGGCAGTTCGGGATACTTGCTGAAATTTCTTCCACCCACAGGCTCACCTCATCGTCATCGCCAAGACCCTGACGGATTTTCTCCACTCGTTCCTTTATCTCATCCCTGGTCAATTTTTTCATAACATTTCCTTCACGAATTCCGATATGGCCGCCGCGGCACTCCCCCGAAAAGGCCAGGTTGCAGAGCCCCGCGGCATGTGCCCCGATGCATGAATCCTTGAGCAATCAGCACTCGCTGTCCACCCCAGTGCTGCGTTGTCGTCCTCCGCCTTGTCCTGGTGCGGCCATCAAGCACTGATCACTCGGGAATCATGCACCAGTGCACTAGCGGCAGCCTGCCATATACACGGCCTTCTCCCGTCTGGCCAGAATCCTGTCATGCTCTGCCATGATCTCTATCAGCCGTTCATAGCTGGTGGCCTGGGGATTCCATCCCAGCACAGTCCTCGCCTTGGTGGGGTCCCCCAACAGGTTGTCCACATCCGTGGGCCGGAACCACTGGGGATTCACGCAGACCAGCATCTTCCCTGTGGCGACGTCATACCCCTTCTCCTCCAGGCCGCTTCCCTCCCAGCGGATAGTGATGCCGTTGGCGGCGAAGGCCTTCTCCGTGAAGTCCCGCACCGTATGCTGGATGCCCGTAGCGATGACGAAGTCCTCCGGCTTCTCCTGCTGCAGCATCAGCCACATGCATTCCACATAGTCCCTGGCATAACCCCAGTCCCTCTTGGACTCCAGGTTCCCCAGCTCCAGATGGTCCTGCACCCCCTCGGCGATGCGGCCGGCGGCCAAAGTGATCTTGCGGGTGACGAAGTTCTCGCCACGGCGCTCGGACTCATGGTTGAACAGGATGCCGTTGGCGGCGAACATGCCGTAGGCCTCTCTGTATTCCTTCACGATCCAGAAGCCGTACTGCTTGGCCACGGCGTAAGGGCTGTAGGGGTGGAAGGGCGTGGTCTCGCTCTGGGGCACCTCCTCCACCTTGCCGTAGAGCTCGGAGGTGGATGCCTGGTAAATCTTCGTCTTTCCAATCAGCCCCAGGATGCGCACCGCCTCCAAAATGCGCAGCACGCCGATGGCGTCCACGTCCCCGGAATACTCCGGCACGTCGAAGCTCACCTGCACATGGCTCTGGGCCGCCAGGTTATAGATTTCGTCCGGCTGGACGATATTGATGACGCGAATCAGGGAGGAGGAATCCGACAGATCGCCCTCGTGGAGGGTGATCGATCTGGCCGCGATCAGGTGGTCGATGCGGGCTGTATTGGGCAGGGAGGCCCGGCGGATGATGCCGTGCACCGCATAGCCCTTCTCTAAGAGGAACTCTGCCAGGTAGGATCCGTCCTGTCCGGTTATGCCTGTGATCAGTGCTGTCTTTCCCATATTTATCTGCTCCTTTCGGGGTCTGTGCTTTCAGGGCGCCGTATCCTGCGCCCAGTCTGTCCCATTATTATATGGAAAATCCCCTGCCTTTACAATTCAGGATATTGCGGGAGTCTTGTACAATCTTGACTTTTGTGATAGACTTATTTCCGGCACCCTGTCACGAAGCCGCTTACAGGAGGACAGCTATGGATCACATGTTCCAGGGAACTTCCGTCCAGTCCAACCGCATCATATACACAGCCTCCCCCTTTGCCAAGGCCAACCTCCTCTACCTGCAGGAGGCCGGGGAGCTGCGCGCCCTGAAGCCCCATGTCAACAGCCGCCAGGGGCTGCGCTCTTTCCTGTTCTTCCTGGTGGCGGCAGGCTCTGGAAAGCTGGTCTACGAGGGCCAGACCTACCCCCTTCTGCCCGGAGACTGCGCTTTCATCGATTGCAGGAAGCCCTATGCACAGAGCTCGTCTGAAGACGACCTGTGGTCATTGAAATGGATTCATTTCTATGGTTCCAGTATGGGCGGAATCTACGAAAAATATGTCCAGAGGGGCGGCGGGCCTGTGATTGCCCAGGGAGACGGCACCTCCGCTTTCTCCGGCCTGCTCACCGAGCTCCTGGCCCTGGCGGGCTCGGAGGACTATATCCGGGACATGCGCATCAATGAGAAGATCACCTGCCTCCTGACCTGTGTCATGGCCCAGAGCTGGCACCCGGAGAACCGCTCCCAGACCTCCTCGAAAAAGCAGTCCCTCCAGTACGTCAAATCCTATCTGGAGGAACACTATCAGGAGCATATCACCTTGGACCAACTGGCAGGCCGGTTCTATATCAACAAATTCTACCTCTCCCGCACCTTCCGGGAGCAGTTCGGCGTCACGGTACTGGGATACCTGGACCAGCTCCGCGTCACCCGCGCCAAGCGGCTGCTGCGCTTCTCGGACCTCACCGTGGAGGCCGTGGGCCGGGAGGTGGGCATCCCGGAGCCCGGGTACTTCAGCCGGGTGTTCAAGAAGGTGGAGGGGGTGGCGCCGGGGGAGTACCGGAGAATGTGGTGATT
>CAMQOJ010000097.1 GCA_947003375.1 uncultured Lachnospiraceae bacterium | reverse complement strand
ACATTATGAACGTCCATAAAATCGAACTGTGGGATGCCGGGGGGAAACCAAAATACTGGACCGCACTGTTCTTCACAAGCGACGAGGCGGATTTTCCGGAGCGGATTTCCAGGGCCATGTCAGCCGGTTCCCATAGCGGAAGCTGGTTTGTTGATTTCAAAGCGGATAATGAGAAATATATCGTTTTTAAGAATAAAATTCTACGATACAAAATAGGAAACCGGGCGGAAAAAGAGCATGTATGCGCTGAGTGCCGGAAAATGGGCGTTTCAGACGCACAGATGAACTGGCCGGAATAGGAGGGCGATATGAGAGTATTACTGACATCAGCAGGTCTGGAAACAGAGGAAATCAAAGCGTGTTTCGTGGACATGGCAGGCAAAGACATGGCTTCAGTAAAAGCATTGTTCATACCCACAGCGGCAGTGGACGCAGAAGCGATAAAAGTGCTGCCCAAATGCATGAATGACTTGTTGAAATGCGGTATTTCAGACAGGAATATCAGGGTGTGCGATCTGCATGAGGGAATGGAAGCCGCGCAGCTACAGCAGTATGACGTGGTATACATATGCGGAGGCAATACACAGTACCTGCTTGAAAGGA
Organism: uncultured Lachnospiraceae bacterium; assembly: GCA_947003375.1. Taxonomy (GTDB): domain Bacteria; phylum Bacillota; class Clostridia; order Lachnospirales; family Lachnospiraceae; genus Acetatifactor. The sequence goes on along the minus strand of CAMQOJ010000097.1, from coordinate 10,402 downwards.
TCAATGACACGGGATTCAATAAGTCTTTGACGGAGTATATCGATAAGGACGGGCTGGTGATAGGGGTGAGTGCCGGGAGCCTTATTTTTGCCAATAACCTGCCCGACAATCTGGGTCTGATAGATACGAAGCTGGACGTCCATTGTGCGGCCGGAGAAAAAAGGGGGAAGCTGGCCTGGCCGCTGAAGGGCAATGTAAGGCTGACGGACACCTGCGCCCTTTTGATAAGAAATCTTCCGGACGGAATGGAAATTATTGGGGAATCGTGTTATGCTGGAGGCATATAGAAAATCAGCCAAGGAGGAAAATCATGTTTGCGAGAAAACTGGAGCCGAAGGAATACTGGCGGGCGGGCCTGAACATGGCGGTGGCTTTCGAGAGCCCTTTCGAATACGGTAAGGAGCTGGAGAAATCCGAAACCGCCAGGGAGAATCCCCTGGAGGACTACTACGGGGCATTCCCCGGCGAGGGGGAAGCCCCGGTGGCCTCTGTCATCATGAACAAAAAGCAGGTGCGCTTCGACGGCCATGTCCTTAAAATGGGCGGCGTAGGCGGCGTGGCCACCCTTCCGGCCCACCGCCGGGGAGGGGCCGTCAGGGCCTGTATGGAGCTGGCCCTGCGGGATCTGTACAAAGAGGGCTGCGCCCTGTCCCATCTGTACCCCTTCAGCACCGCCTACTATCGGCAGTACGGCTTCGCCCCCGCCGGAAAGACCCTGCGCTGGCGGGTAAAGCTCCGGGATCTGAAGCGCCTGCCGGATGTGGGCGGCAGGGTGCGCCAGCTTCTGCCCGGGGACGACTTAAGCCCATTGACGGAAGTTTACGCGAAAGCCTGTGGGGACACCAACTTCTCCTGCCTGCGGGAGGTCTTCGACAAGGATCTGGAGGGGGAGAAGCCGCTGAAGGACAGGCGCTGGATATTCCTCTGGTCGGATGAAGAGGGCATTCCCGGAGGCTTCCTGATCGGCAGCAGGGTGAAGGACACCCTCCACTGCGTCACCGAATTTTCCGGCAGGGACGCCCTTATCTTCACGGACGCAAAAGCCCTTGTGGGGCTGCTGCATTTCGTGTACGAGGCGTTCATCGCCAATTTCGCGGACATCGAGTTCGGCGTGCCGGACCATATGGACCTGGCCGGGCTGCTGCCGGAGATCAGCGGAATGGATTATAAGCCTGTCTTAAACGGGATGGCGCGGGCCGTCAATGCGGAGGCCCTCCTGAAGTTCTGCCGCTGTAGGGGAGAGGGGAGGCTGGCGATAGGGGTCACGGATAAGATAATCCCGGAGAACAACCATACCTTCCTGCTGGACTTCGCCCCGGGCCGGGAGAACCTGGTGGAGCGGACGGAAGGGCCGGCGGACATTGAGATGGACGCGGGGAACCTGGCCGTGCTGCTGGGGGGCTGCCGGGGGGCGGACAGCATCGCCATGACGCCGGACATCAGGGTGAACGCGCCCGGCGTAGAGCTCTCCCGGGTCTTCTACCGAAAGCCCTGCCATATACTGGATCTCTTCTGAGTGGATTTTCCGTTTCTCCGGCCCTGATTTCCCCGGGACAGCACTTTCGGTCAAGAAAAAAGGCAGCGGGCGGTGTATCCTGTGATTGTAATTGACACACAGCCAAGGTCCGGGATCTCTGGGGTGCCGTCCACCGGATCGGCGCAAGGATTCCACGGCTTTGGCCGGAGGCGCGAAAGCGGCAGAAAGGCGAGGATATGCATGACAGAACCCCCATATTCCGTTCCCTGAACATGATTGAGGAAAGGATCCGGGAGAAGCTCACCGTGGAGGCCCTGGCCCGGGGAGTCCATTTCTCCAAATACCATTACCAGCGCATGTTCCGGGAGGCAGTGGGGGACAGCGTCATGGGATACGTGATCAGGAGGAAGCTGGCCCTGGCCGCCGGGGAGCTGGCGGAGACGGACAGCACTGTGCTGGAGGTGGCTTTGAGGTACGGTTACGATTCCCATGAGGGCTTCACCCGCAGCTTCAAGTCCTACATGGGGGTGACGCCCGCGGAATACCGGAAGTACCGTCTGCCTGCGAGACCGCGCGAAATGGAAAAGGAGAGAAGCGCTATGATGTATTCAAAGACCACAGACGAAATCATCCGGGAACTGAACGGGCTCATCGTGGAGGCCAGGGAGACGGCGGATTACACGAGGAAGAACATGGGGGCAGGGACGGAGGCCCTGTTCTACGAGGAGTTCTGGGACTTCACCGCAGGCAGGGCACAGGAGCTGGCCGATGGACTGTCGAAAACGCTGGAGCAGGTCACTGCCCTGGGCCGGCGCCCGGACGGGATATGGGCCCGGTTCCGGATTGTCAAGGCCATGGAGGACGCGGCCTTTGCCGCCGGCGTCACCGCCTTTCAGACAGGGCTGATGATCGCCCGGGCCAGGGAAGGGCAGCGGCAGGCATACCGACATATATGCCTAAGGTACAGCCGCCTGGCGGAGCATGCCCGGCTGAAGGCGGGAAAGGTGGCGGATTTCCTGCAGGAGCTGGCGGGACTGATCTTCCAGGACATGCGCCGGAACGGGGCGCAGCGCATCCGAGCCGCAGCGGAGGCCGGGCGCGCCGCGGCGGGGAAGCTGCGAGATCCCGGGCTGCCCTACGGCTATATCGCCGACGAGATTGCGGAGATTGCCCGGCGCCTGTCGGATATGCCTCTGGAAGAGGTGACGGTCACGGCGCTGGAAGATTTCCGGTTCCGGCTGGATACCATCGCCTTTGCCGCCCAGATGGACGTACTGCGGCAGCCCTCCCACAAGCCTCTGTTCGACGGGATACAGGAATTCCAGAACCGGCTGGACGATTGCGTGGAGTTCCTGCAGAGCCTGTCCCGGGAGGCGGAATGGAAGCCTGAGGGGGAATCTGAAGGAACGCAGGAGGAATCCCCGGAAAGGGGCCCGGTGAAACTGTACGGCGACCTGGCCATGCAGGAGGGCATGCTGCTGTTCTGGCTGAAGGGGGAGATCCAGAAGCTGGGGACGCTTCTGGAGGAGTCCCAAAGAGCAGCGCTGGAAGGTGTCTGCGACAGGATGGCGAAGGCGGTGGAGCTGTGCGGCAATGCCGCCGGGGAGACCGGGCCAGGGGAAATCCTCCGGCTTCTGCAGGCGGCGTATGAGGAGCTGGCCGCCCGGGCCGGGGAGCTCGGCGAATACGGCGGCGCGCTGGCCTATATCGCGGAGGAGGTGAAGGGGCCGTTTCCGTATCTGGCGGCTGACAGGTAATATAAGGATGGTGCCATCCACTATGCGATGCCGGTAAAGAATATGGTATATGATGCCCTCCAGTATGCGAAGCAGGTATCCATTGCCGCGGCTTCCCATAAGCGTTCAGGCGATTACAGGGGAGCCGATGGGGATGAGTACCTGTCAGGGTTCATGAAGCAGGACAGGCTCCTGCCTGTAGTGACCCTTGTGGTCTGCTTCAATGCCGAGGAGTGGGACGGGCCGATGTCCATCCATGAGATGTTCGGGGAGCAGGACGCCAGGATACTGGCGCTGGTGCCGGACTATAAGATCAACTTGGTCGCCCCGGCGTCCATAAAGGACAGCGACTTTGGGAAATTCCGGACATCTCTGAAAGAAGTGCTGTCCTTCATCAAGTATTCACAGGATGCTGACAGGCTTGGGGAGGTCGTGGAGGCAGACGAAGGGTTCCGGCACCTGGGGCGGACCGAAGTTGACGTGCTGAACGCCTGTGTAGGCGCGAATCTGGAGATGGAAAAGGGCAAGGAGGTGATTGATGTGTGTTTGGCTCTGGAGGAAATGAAACGGAGGGCAGCGGAGAAGGAACGCATTGCAGCGGGGAAAGCAGTAGAGGCGGAGCGCGCTGCAGCGGAGAAAAACCGGATTTCCACTTTGCTGAAAAACATCCAGAACCTGATGGAAAAGGCAGGATGGTCTGCTGAGCATTCCATGGATATGCTGGAAGTTTCCGAGGGGGACAGGAAAGCGCTTCAACCGTTTATCGGATAAACGTATACTTTGGGACGTAGTTATGATATGGGGATGAAACAGAAGAGAAGCCGGTCAGATGCTATGGAAAGATATCTGGCTGGCTTTTTTGGTGCGCCCGACGAGGGCACGTTCTAAAGGGTGAAAGTCCCGAATCCGCCCGGCAGTGGGAAGGATACAGCCGAACACCAAAGTTCTCGCCGTGAGGTTTAAGAGGGCTGAAGGAAGGTACATGAGATGGCAGACTGCCGAAGGGCGGTGGCCTTGGTACTGGACGGTATGCCAGATGGTGTGGAAGGGGAACTGATCATCCCCCTATCCGATTAAAGGCTTTTGTATACCTACGAATCCTTCACGATGCCGTGGCTGGAAAAATACTCCAGCCAGATGACGTCATATTTGCCCAGGAGATGCACCTCGTCCCAGGTGTAGTCCGGGTTCAGGTTCCCGGTCTCGTCCGTCACCACCTCGTTGATGTCCAGGTAGAAGATATTTTCCCCATCCGCCAGGGCGGCGATGCGGTCGTTGCGCTCCTGGATGGCCGGGTTGTTGAAAATCGGGTCGGATTCCGATTTGCTCTGCTCCACGTACATGATGCCGCAGACGTAGAGGATGGCGTCCGGCTGTAGCTCCCGCAGATGGTCCACGGCGGCCTCATAGGCTTCCATAAAGGAATCCACAGTGCCGGTGCCCATCTCGTTGATGCCGATTTCCAGATAGATTTTCCCGAAGGAGCGTTTCCGGAGGGCCTCTTCTATGGTAAGGGTCTGGCCTTCTGCCTGGGCGGTCTTGGACTGGAACATGCTGTAGACGGTCATGCCGCCCTCGGCGTAGTAGGTCAGATTGTCCCAGCCGGAATAAAGCTCCACCCCGGTGACCCGGGAGTCGCCGATGAACAGGGCATCGTCAAAATACTCCCGGGGCACTTCCGTGAAGGCATATTGCGTCGGCTTTGCCTGGGCTGCGGCATCAGGGTTCTGCTCTGCGCCGGGGGTTGCGTCCGGAACGACGGAGCCCGCATCGTGGGAACTGCCTCCGGGCACAGCCGCGTCGGTGTGCTGAGGACTGCCTGGATTACCGGCGGCATTGTTTCCTGAACCGGTGGGGGCTGAATCCTGCTGTGGGACGGCAGTACCGGAGGGATTGGCTGAACCGGCAGCTCCTGCGCCCGGCTGTCCTCCGGAGCCGACTGCTTCCGGGCCCTGCTGGTTGCCAGAGCCGCCGGAGCCATTGGCCGAACCGGTAGCCCCTGCGCCATGCTGCTCACCGGAACCACCGGAACCATTAGCCGAACCGGCAGCCCCTGCGCCATGCTGCTCACCGGAACCGCCGGAGCCATTGGCCGAACCGGCAGCCCCTGCGTCCTGCTGCCTTCCGGAGACGCTGCCAGAGATAGCCGCTTCCCGCTGGCCCGCAAGGACATCGGGGATTTCCCCGGTATTGGACTGGCTGGAGGCAAGCAGGAGGGAATTATCCTGGGCATCTGCGCCCCCAGGCTCCCAGAACGAATCCCGATGGGCCAGGCCCTGCATCAGCACGGAGATGATGGGCTGTCCCCAGCCGTCCGTATCATATTTTTCAAAAGCGCCATGTGCGCTGACGGCGGCTGTAAGGCTGGCACACAGCATGCTGGCTGCCAGTGCGGATAACAACGGTGTGGTATGCTTTCGTGTCCTCATATGTCTACTCCTATGCCCGGTTCCAGGGCGCTGCTTCCAAATGTACTGCCGTTTCATCTTATACTGCATAACGCTGAATGCTGCCTAATGTAATCATGCGAATGAACCAGTCAGCGTTATGCAGTCCGGTTTCACGGCAAGTGAAATCGTTAAGCAGTATAAATACATAATCTCTCGAACTTCTTAAAGGCGCGGACGGTTACTCTTGTCAGGACTATATGTAGCTTCCTCAGAACCCCAGATACAGGAAAGGGTTATGCAATCCGGTGACGATCCGGTAGACGCATACCCAGAACAGGGCGAACAGCAGGACTTTTGCCGCCAGGGTGTTCCAGAACCGCTTCCAGACAGAATCCGCCAGGGGGCAGGACACTGCCAGCGCCGCCAGGAAGAAACCCAGGTAATTCTTCCCGTGAATGATCCAGTCCCTCTGGTTCACCGCGATGCCGCCGCCCCGGAAGGGGAACAGCCGCGTAAAATAAATCCCCAGGCTCTCCAGATCCGTGACGGCAAAAATCACCCAGGTCAGCGGAATCAGGAACCATACGTACAGATGCGCCAGCCACCGGTAGGCGTCCAGCAGCCTTCCCAGCCAGAGCTTCTCCATGACGATGAAGAACCCCAGCGCCAGCCCCCACAGGAGGAAATTCAGCGTCACCCCGTGCCAGATGCCCGTCACCAGCCATACGGCCAGCAGATTGCACACTGTCCGCAGCGTCCCCCGCCTGCTTCCCCCCAGGGGGATGTACAGGTAGTCCCGAAACCACCGTCCCAGCGACATATGCCACCTGCGGTAATACTCGCTGACGCTCAGAGCGCGGTAGGGATGGTCGAAATTCCGGGGGAGCCGGAAGCCCAGCATGCTGCCCAGTCCCACGGCCATCAGGCTGTACCCCTGGAAGTCGAACAGGAGCTGCACCGAGTATGCCGCGGCGCCCATCCAGGCCAGGGGCGTGGAGATGCTCTCGAAGCCCACGGTCCGGATGTCGTGCCAGAGGATGCCCAGGGTGTCCGCGATGATGACTTTGAAGGCAAGGCCTACAATCATTAACGACAGGCCGTACTCCACGCCCTTGGCGGTGACCTTGCGCCTGCGCACCTGTTCGATGGTGTCATGGTATGCGGTGATGGGGCCGGACAGCAGCTTGGGGAACATGGCCGCAAAGGCCCCCAGCTCCAGAAAACTCCTGGGAGGCAGCTCCGCCCGGCGGTACACGTCTATGGCCGCGGTCAGCAAAGTAAAGGTATAGAAGCTGATGCCCGGTGGAAGGGAGGGGGCCTTGTATTTAAAATAGCACAGGAGCCCCACATGGAACAGCACCGCCCCGAAAAGCCAGCCCTTGCGCCAGGCAGGGGACTTCCGGCAGTCCAGGATGCGGGTCAGCACATAGTTCACGGCTACGGAGCCCAGCAGGATCGCTGCGCCCGGGAGGCTGCAAAAGCCGCAGAAGACGATGCTGCCTCCGAAGAGGACGACATTGCGGTACTTTGCCGGGCACAGGAAATACACCAGCAGAAACGCGGGGAGGAAGCGGAATATGAAATTCAGATCGGACAATCCCACTGCGGCGCACCTCCTTACGCGGCCCGGCCGGATCTCCCGCCCCACAGGGACAGGATCCGGCCGGCCTATGGCAACGGTCATATTGGTCAGGACTTTCGACAAATTCACTTCTTTTTTTCAATGGCTCCCCTATAGCATACGGAAGTATTTCATCAAAAGCACATCATTTTTGCATCAAAGTTGCATATAAAAAATACTACATATCTATAGTAAAATGGAAATCTAAGAGCTGGCGCTGTTATAATGCCGCAGCCCCCGCTTCCATGCGCAGGCCGTCAACCCGGTAAATGCCGCAGCCACGGCCAGGCCCTGCAGGGCCGTCTGCCACTTAAGCTCCCCCAGTATGCTCTGCACCGGCAGAGTGGCCATCAGGCCGTAGGGCAGGAGGAAGCAGAAGACGATCCGGTAGATGCCATAAAAGGCAATGCCCGGCAGCTTCATGCACAGTTCCAGCGCCGTGTCCTCCAACTGCTCCAGCCTTGCATTGGTCACCAGGTAGAAGCAGACGCTCCGGATCAGCACCATCATGTCATAATGCAGCGCAATCATGACGGCCAGCCAGCCCAGATAGAGCAGGACGTCCTCCGCATGGGGCACGATCCCCGCCCTGCGCGCGCCGTATCCGATGATGCACAGGCTCATGGCGATCAGGGGCAGGGAGCCCGGGTTGATCTGCTCAAAGGTAAGCCGCAACAGCGGGCTCACGGGCTTTGTCAGATACAGATCCAGCTCTCCGCCCCTGATTTTGTCCGGGACCTGCCGGATGCCGAAAAAGTAGAACGCCATGCCCACCGCATTGATCAGGGAGAAGGTTCCGATGAACAGGATCATCTCCCCCTCCCCCCAGGCGCCGATCCGGTCCACATTGGAATACACCGCCCCGAACACCATGAGCTGCACGGCGAACAGGCTCCCGTCCACGAAAAACGGCCCGAAGAACCCCAGCCGGAACAGCATCAGATGCTGGAAACGGATGCGGAACAGCTCCCGCAGCACTCTGAAATTTTTTTTCATCCTTTTTCTCATATCCCCACCCCGTCGTATCTCTTTCTGTATTTTTTCCAGGTAATCCCGATGACAAGCTGCAGGGCCCCGCACCAGACCGCCAGGATCAGCAGGCCGGGCGCAGCCTCCTCCCTGCACCGCCCTGTGAGCAGCATGGAGGGAAGATAGGTCACATAGTAGAAGGGCAGGCAGCGCATCAGCTTTACCACGGTCTCCGGGAACAGCGCCAGAGGCACGATCGTCCCGGTGACCAGAGCCACCAGATTGTTCTTTATCATCAGGAAAGTGCTGATTTCCTGATATTTTAACGTCAATATCCCCAGATAGAAGTTAAGCTGCACCATGAACAGAAGCCCCAGCAGGACCATCAGCGCCGCGCAGGCCATGACAAGCGGCTCCCCGGTGAACGCGAACCGGATCCGGAACAGGAAGACCCAGACCGCCGCGGCCAGGAAGTCAAAGGCCAGATAGAAGGCCACCACCCCTGCCTCCATGGCGATGAAGTATCCCTGTATGTTCATGGGCAGCACCATATATTTCGAAAAGGTGCCGTTTCGGATGCGCGCGGAGATCTCTCCGCTGATGCCGCCGGACAGCTCCAGCTGGGACAGGAAGGAGCTGATGATGTAATAGGACAGCATGCCGTGGAAGGTGAACCCGGCCACCGCATCCCTCTGCCGGAAGATGATGCCCCAGAGCAGGTAGGCGAAGAGGATCTTCGATATGGTGAACAGCATGTTGAAGACCACATCCGCCCGCCAGGCGAGCTGGGCCTTCAGGTTCACTGCCGCGGCTTCCCGGTATTTCCTGTATCCGGATATGAATTCGGCTCTCATAATGCCACCCCCTTCGCGCCCTCCTGATAGATCCGCTCCACCACAGTCCCGATTTCGTCCTCCTCCACCGAGATGTCCGTGGGGCCCCAGGGCATGATGGCCGCCAGGGCCGCGCCGGCTTCCTCCTTGGGCACCAGGATTGTCAGCTTGTGGGGCGTCCGCTCCAACACCTCCCAGCAGGATGGCTGGCGGGGGGATTGCCCTCCGGCCTGTTCCTGCAGGGAAGCGGGACTTTCCGCGGCCGGGCCCTGGGCCGGAGGGAGCTCCTGGGAGAATGTGGCCGTGATTTTCTTGTTCTTCTGATATCTGGCGAACAGTGCATCCGTCCTGCCGTCATAGACCTTGCAGCCGTGATGGATGACTACAGAACGGTCGCAGAGCGTGGCGATGTCTTCCATGTAATGGGAGGTGAGGATGATGGAGGTCCCCCGCTCCCGGTTCACCTGTTTCAGGAACCTGCGGATCTGGTTGGAGGCGATGGCGTCCAGGCCGATGGAGGGCTCGTCCAGGAAGAGAATCCTGGGATTGTGCAGCAGCGCCACCATCAGCTCCATCTTCATCCGCTCCCCCAGGGAAAGGGTGCGCACCTGCATGTCCATCAGTTCTTGGACATGGAACAGCTCCGTGAAATAGGCCCTGGTCTCCCGGAACTGCTTTTCGTCCAGCTCATAGATCTCCTTGAACAGGCGCAGGGTGTCGTTTGCGGTGAGCTCAAAAAAGAGCTGGCTCTTCTGGCCCATGACCACGGCATACTGGCGCTTGAACTCGTTCTTCAGTTCATTGGGGTAGAAGCCCATGACATGGATCCGCCCGGAGGTGGGCGCGATGATGCCGGTGAGCATCTTCGTCAGGGTGGTCTTCCCGGCACCGTTCGGCCCGATCAGCCCGATGAACTCCCCCTCCTGCAGAGTAAAGTCGAAATCCCGGACGGCGGCCTTCTCCTCGTATTCCCGCTTCCAGAGGCTTTTGACGCTGCCGGAAAGCCCCTCCGGCTTTTTGAACCTGCGGTAGGTCTTTGTGAGTTTCTCTGTTTCGATGATATTCATGTTCCATTCTCCTCATTTTCATATGCGGGGCTCCCGCCCCTGTTTTTATACACAAAAAAACCGGCCACGGCTGGTTCTGCCCTGCGCAAAAGGCATTGTACTTCCGTGACCGGCGGGTATGGGGAAAAAGGGACTGCTGCCATGGACCGCGCATCCTGCGCGGCGGCTCACGGAACCAAAAAAGCACAGCCCGATACGGCCATGCCCTCCATCTGCAGTCCGGATTATTTCCCGAAAAAGAAGTATATGTCAAGCATCTGCGGGGCAGACAAAAAGGCGCAGCTATCCCCTAAAAAGCGTATAGCCGAC
>CAMQOJ010000096.1 GCA_947003375.1 uncultured Lachnospiraceae bacterium | reverse complement strand
CCCTGATCCTGTATTCGGAAGACCATAACGACAGCTCCTATATCCAGCTCATCCGGGGAGCCCAGACCATGGCTTCCTCCTTCGGCTATTCCCTGATCGTGGAGTGGGTGGATGCGGATGCCGGCCAGGAGGCGGGGGCCATCCGGAAAATGCTGGACCTGAACGTGGAGGGGCTCCTCCTCTACTCCTTCAATCCGGCAAAGAGCACGGACAATTACCGGTATCTGGAAGAGCGTAATATCCCCTTCGTGCTGCTGGACCGCTATGACCCGGAGCACCCCTGCTATTTCTCCGGCTGCAACAATTACGACGGCGGGGCCCTGGCCGCGAAGCTTCTCCTGGAAAAAGGGCATGAAAAGATCCGGTTCGCCGGATACCATTTCTTCCTCAAGCCGGAGCAGGAGCGCTATGACGGCTTCTGCAGCAGGATGCGCGAAGCCGGGCACAGAATATCCAGGGAAAACCTCATCATGGACATAGACTATGAGCAGTTGGCCGCCCAGGTCCGTGCAGGCGAGGTCACGGCCCTGTTCTGCTGCAACGACAGGCTGGCTGTGAAGACGATTCGCAGCCTGCGGGAGCGGGGGCTGCGGATTCCGGAGGACGTCTCCGTCATGGGCTTCGACGACTGGTCGGCCTCCCCAGACGTGGCCCGGGAACTGACCACGGTCCGCCAGGACTTCACCGAAATCGGGGCCAATACCGCCTATCTGCTGCTGAGCCTGCTCCAGGGGAGGTTCGCCGGGAATCCGGTGAAGATCCTGGCGGATGTGTCTCTGGTGGTGCGCAGCTCGGTGGGCGACAACCCGTTCCCGGCGGGCTGAGCCCGGAGAGGCCCCATTCCGCTCCCATGCCCCCGGGATGCCAGAATTCCGCCGCGGGCCCGGAGCGACCATGGGCGGTGGACGCGCGGACAACCGCTCCGGGCAACTACTCTGGCTAACTGCTCCAGCCAACTGTTCCGGCCAATCGCTCCGGCCATCCGCTCTGCCCAATCGCAGATCCATCCCGGACGCAATACTGCCCTCCGAGGCCAGAAGCCTTCGGAGGGCAGCTTATTATCCTTTGATCGACCCGACGAACACGCCTTTCACGAAATATTTCTGCAAAAACGGGTACACGCACAATATGGGCAAGGTCACGATCACCGTCACGCAGTATTTCACCAGCTCCCGGTAGGCCGTGGCCCCCTGGACGCTGTTCACGGACACGCCCCCCGCGCTTCCCACCGAGCTCATGGACACGTCGTTCATGACCAGGATCTCCTTCAGCAGGAGCTGCAGCGGATATCTGGCCCTGTCCTTCAGCAGCACCATGGCGTTGAACCAGGAGTTCCAGTTGCCCACCAGGTAGTAAAGGAAGATGACCGCCAGCACCGGCTTGGAGAGGGGCAGTATGACATTCATCAGGATCTTCGACTGGGAAGCCCCGTCGATCACCGCCTCCTCCTCCAGGTCATAGGGGAAGGACTGGAAGCCCGTCCGCAGGATAATCATGTTCCATGTATTCAGCGCCGTGGGCAGCACCATGGCCCACACATTGTTGTAAAGCCCCACCTGCTTCATCACCAGGAACCAGGGAATCAGTCCGCCGCCGAAGAACATGGTAATCGTGATGATGACCATCACCGCTTTCTTCAAAAGCAGCTCCCGCCTGGAGAGGGCATAATCGCCCATGATCGTGAACAGCATGTTCACCGCGGTGCCCAGCCCCACATAGAGAAAGGTATTCTTGAATCCCACCAGCAGGCTGTCGTCCTTGAAGACAAGCTTGTAGCCGCTCATGGTGAATCCCAGAGGCTTCAGCAGAAGCCCCCTGTGGGCAATCAGATCCGTGGGATTGCTCACCGAGGCGAACAGCACATGCAGCATGGGGTACAGGCAGATCAGTGTCAAAAATGTCAGGATTCCATAGTTCACGATATTGAATATCACATTTGCGGGAGTCCAGCGCCCGATTCTGTTCTTTTTCTTATCCATAGCCGTCCCCCCTTAGAAAATGCTGATTTCCGAATACTTTTTGGACACCCTGTTGGTGAACCACAAAAGCAGGAAATTCACCGCTGAGCTGATCAGGCCTACGGCAGTGGCGAAGCTGTAGCTGGCTTCCTGCAGGCCGCGCCTGTACACATAGGAGGCGATGACGTCCGCCGTCTCATAGGTGAGCGAATTGTACAGCAGTATGATCTTCTCATGTCCCGAAGCCATCAGGCCGCCCACCGCGAAGATGAAGAGGATGATGATGGTGGGGCTGATCTGGGGCAGGGTCACATGCCACATCTTGCGGAACCTCCCCGCGCCGTCAATCTCCGCGGCCTCATACAGGCCCGGATCGATGGATCTCATGGCGGAGAGATAGATGATGGAGTCCCACCCGATATTCTGCCAGATCCCCGAGAACGTATAGATCGGCCGGAACATGTTGGCATAGCCCAGGAGGGAGGCGTGCTCCGTCCCTGTCTATATGTACTGCACCTCCGCGCCTACCACCGGCTACTACTGCTGGAAATCCAGCGACCTGGTCCACTGGGGGGACAAGAAGATGTGCTATGTCAGGAAGCCGGACTCCTGGTGCACGGACTGCTTCTGGGCCCCGGAGGTAGTGGCCCGGGACGGAAGGTACTACATGTACTATACCGCCAAGAACCAGAACGACAGCCTGCGCATCGGCCTGGCCGTCTCCGACGCCCCCGACGGCCCCTTTGAGGACGTGAAGAACGAGCCCCTCTTCGACTTCGGATACGCGGCCATCGACGCCAATGTGTTCCTGGACGACGACGGGAAGAACTATCTGTACTATTCCAGGGACTGCTCCGAGAACCGGGACGATTACATGAAAAAGAGCGAGATCTACGGCGTGGCCCTCAGCGCGGACCTGCTGTCCGTGGAAGGGGAGGCCGTCAAGCTGCTGACCCCGGAGCAGCGGTGGGAGAAGGCCCCCGGGGACACCTGGTGGAACGAGGGGCCTGAGATGCTCAAGCACGACGGCCGATATTACATGACCTACTCCGCGAACTTTTTCGCCAGCCCCTCCTATTCCCTGGGCTACGCCGTCTCCGACTCCCCCCTGGGCGTCTTCGTGAAGGCCCAGGAGAATCCCTGCTGACCTCGGGGCTCCGCAGGGACGTGTCGGGCACCGGGCACCACAGCTTCACCTACTCCCCGGACGGCACCCAGATCTGGGCGGTCTACCATTCCCATACCTACCCGGCGGACCCCAGCGGCAACCGCAAGGTGAACATGGACAGGGTGGGCTTCACCGCGGACGGAAAGATGTTCATCAGCGGCCCCACCACCTCCGCCCAGCCCATGCCCTCCGGCCTCTCCACCGCTGACGTCACCGGGCGCTTCCAGGCCGGCTTCGGGGCCCAGGCAGAGGGGACGGACAGCGCGCTGCTCACGGACGGCCTGTTCTCCGTCTCCTCCAGGCACGCATGGCTGGAGACCGAGGCCCCTGCCGAGGAGGGGATTGTGAAGATAACTCTGTCTTCGCAGGATGCCCTGCCCGTCTGCGGCATCGCCATCTACCCCGGCGTAGAGTGCCTGGGCGATATCTCCTCCGTGGGCCTGCGCCTTGGGCAGAAAGCCTCCTCCGAAGAGTTCGTCGTGGAGGAGGGCATGACATCACCGCTGCTTCTGTATTTTGACACCTGTGAAACGGACACCATTGAAATCACCCTTTCCCTCCGCGAAGGGCAAAGCGTCACCAGGCTGTCGGAAATCAGCGTTTTGTCCGAAATGAACTAAAAGGAAAGGAACGATCACCATGAAAAGAACAGAATATCCGAGACCACAATTCGTCCGCAGGGACTGGCTCTGCCTGAACGGGACCTGGGACTTCGCTTTCGACGATGAAGGCCTGGCCGCCTCCCAGCACTGGGAGCTGGATTCCCATGGGCTGGACGGCAGGATAGAGGTGCCCTTCTGCTTTGAGAGCAGGCTCAGCGGCATCCAGAACACGTCCATCCATGACCGCGTCTTCTACAAAAGGCGCTTCAGCATCCCCGGGGAATGGAACGGGCGGCGGATACTCCTGCATTTCGAGGCAGTTGACTACGAGTGCACCGTATATGTGAACGGCGTTCCCTGCGCCCGGCACATCGGAGGGAACGCGGGCTTCTGCGCGGACATCACCGATTTCCTGAGAGGGGAGGGGGAGCAGACCCTGGCCGTCTCCGTATACGATCCGGCCAGAGACGAGACCATCCCCCGGGGCAAGCAGTTCTGGGAGGAGAAAAGCGCGGGCATCTGGTACACCAGGACTACCGGCATCTGGCAGAGCGTCTGGCTGGAGCCGGTGGACGCCTGCCATATCTCCCATGTGAAGTTCACCCCGGACATCGACCATGATACGGTGACCCTGGAGGCGGAATTCTCCGCTTACGCGGAGGAGATGCACCTGGAGGCGGACATTTCCTTCCAGGGCGACCCTGTGTGCCGGGACCGCTATCTGGTCAACAACCGGAGCGTCTTCTGCCGCAGCATCCATCTGTCCAAGGACCATATATTCTACGGCGCCGCCCATGAGAAGGCGCGCCTGTGGAGCCCGGAGAACCCTGCCCTTTTCGACATCACCCTGCGCCTGGTCGTGGACGGGCGCACTGTGGATACGGCCGAGAGCTACTTCGGCATGCGCAAGATCCACACCAAGGACGGCATCACCTATCTGAACAACCAGCCCTACTACTTCAAGCTGGTGCTGGATCAGGGCTACTGGCGGGACGGCATCCTGACCGCGCCCTCGGACGAGGATTTCGTGGCGGACATCCGCGTGATGAAGGAGATGGGCTTCAACGGCTGCAGGAAGCATCAGAAGGTGGAGGACGCCCGCTTCCTGTACCATGCCGACAGGATGGGCTTCCTGGTCTGGGGCGAGATGGCCTCCGCCTGCCTGTTCACGGACAAGGGCATCGCCTCCTATGCCAGGGAATGGTTCGAAATATTGCGGCGCGACTACAACCACCCCTCCATCGTGGCCTGGGTGCCCTTCAACGAGAGCTGGGCCATCCCCAATGTGGGCTTCTGCAAGCGCCAGCAGGACCAGACCATGGGGATGTACTATCTGTTGAAGAGCCTGGACCCCACAAGGCTGGTGGTGAACAACGACGGCTGGGAGATGACGAAGAGCGATATCTGCGCCATCCACAACTACGCCCACGGCTCCGGCGAGGAGCCCGGAAAGCAGAGCTTCTTCCAGCGCACCATGGCGGAGAAGGACATCCTGCTCTCCTGCACCCATGCCGGGCGCAGCGTCTACGCCCAGGGCTATTCCTACGGCGGCGAGCCCATCCTCATCACGGAGTGCGGCGGCATCAATTACAATTCCGCGGAGGAGGGGAACTGGGGCTATACCTCGGCGGCGGACGAGTCGGATTTCCTGCGGCAGTATGAGCATGTCATCGGCAGCATCCTGGCGTCGGACCTGGTCTACGGCTTCTGCTACACCCAGCTCTCCGACGTGGAGCAGGAGACCAACGGCCTGCTCACCTATGACAGGGTGCCGAAATGCGACCCGGCCAGGATCCGGGAGATCAATTCCAGGTACAGGCATAATATCGCAGTTCGTTAAGCGGCTTTCCTGTCTCTCACAAAAACAGTCCGGAACTGCCGGGGCAACATATGGCCTCCCGAAAGTTCCGGACTATTACAGCTTTCCTCAGACTTTTTCCAGACCGCCCTTCACATTGAAGCGAACCATATGGCTCCCCGAATATCCGCCAGTGCTCCGCTGCCGCAGGGTTCACATAGGCCGGGAGCCCGGCATCCCGCTTCACGGATATTTCCAGAGCCTCCTCAGAAAACGGACTAGGACCGGCCTACCGCTCGTTGTCCGGCCTCCCCGCGTTCATGTCCGTGTAGCAGTCCAGAAGCCCCACCGTCTCGTTGGCGGGACGGCCGTACATGTTGCAGCACTTATGGGAGACTTCCCCGGCGGCGCTCTTCTCCTCGTCCATCTCCACGCTCATGCGGACTACGCCCATCCGGGTCTCTCTGTCCAGATGGTTCAATATTTCGTCTATCAGTTTCTCATTTTCCATACATTCATTCTATCCTCTCCCGGCTGACCGTGATGCTGCATTTGCATTTTTACCCTTGGCAAAAGCTCTCTTTGCCGTGGAAATCCATCATTGCCATCCGCTCCATGCATCCTGTCCAGCCATGCTCTGCGGCTTCCCGGGGCCCACAGCCCCTCCCCTCACTGCAGATCCACATCCGTCCCCAGCCACCACCGGAGCACGTCCTGAATCTTCTCATCCCAGTATTTCCACTGATGGTCTCCAGCGGACTGCTCACAGGTCAGGTCATAGCCCAGGTTCTTCACATGCTCCCAGGCCCTCAAGTTCCCCTGGTACAGGAAGTCCTCCGTCCCGCACCAGGCGTAGAGCCTGGGCCGCTCCTTCCCGCCGGACGCAAGCCTCTCCGCCAGCGCAAGCAGATCGTTGTCCGAGCCCTCCAGCGCCTGGGCCGAGCCGAATATCCCCCGGAAGAGGGCGACCCTGTCCGACTCCTCCACAGCGGCCTCCACGTTCCGTTTAAAATCGTCCACCATATCCAGGGCGCCGGACAGGGACGCCGCTGCCCCGAAGGTCCCGCCGGCTCCCAGCCCCAGCTTCCACGCCCCGTAGCCGCCCATGGACAGGCCCGCCGCCAGGGTGTCCTCCCTCTCCGCGGACATCTGGGGAAAAAATTCCCGACAGATTTTCGGCAGCTCCTGGGAGAGGAACGTCCAGTACCTCATGCCGTAGGTGGTGTCCGTGTAGAAGCCCAGATGTGTCGTAGGCATCACCACGGCAATCCCCAGGCTGCTGACATAGCGCTCAATGGACGTCCTCCTCTGCCAGATGGTCTGGTCATCGCTCATGCCGTGGAGCAGGTACATGGTCTTGTACTTCCCCTGGGCTGCCCTCCCCTCCATGCCGATCTGCCCCTGGGTCTGCTGGGGCAGCAGCACGTCCATGTTCATGCTCATGCCCAGCACGTCCGAGAAAAAGTCTACATGCAATAAGGCCATTTCGTTCCCTCCTATATCATTTATTTCATGAAAAGATTCTCAAATTCCTCAACCGTCCGTGAAGCGGACGCCAGCTTCAGCCATCCCCGCAGGATTTCCAGATCCTTCTGGCCCAGAATCTTCTCCCGCAGCGCTTCCGGCACGGCACCCACATCCCCCAGCAGATCCAGAATGGCCTCCGCTTTCCCTTCTGCCTTGCCTTCCTCGCGTTCCTCCTCGAACATCCTGACTATATTATACTTGAACGCCATGTCATCCTCTCCGTTCCCGGCCCAGCTCAGTATTTCCTCAACTACAGCCAACTTATCCCCGCAGACTGACAGCAAAATATACTTCACCCAGTTCCGGAACTCCTCCAACTCCTGCCGCCCCAGTCCTTCCACCCTGCCGTATGCCCGGCGGATGGCCCCCGCCAGTTCCAGCTTCTTCCGGAACTTGTCGCAGTACATGATATTGTCCAGCACCGTGTTGGTAGACAATATGTACTCTTCCTCCACCTGCGCCAAATCCACCAGATAATATTCCAGATTCAGTATATGGTTCCCGAAAATGTCCCCACCCCTCTGGTAATCCCGCAGATTGGTCACGGCCGTCCATCGCTCCTGCCCGTTGTAGAACACAATCGGCACCATGGCAGGCAGACGGAACCCGGCACGCTCCCTTGTATTCTTATCCGTATCCAGGAAATGCTTCACCAGCGTGTTCACCACGTACACCAATATGCGGAATATCATGGTATAATCAACGCTTGACTGCAGCTCCTGCAGGATGAAGACATATACTTCCTCCCCGTCAGGCATCCCCACTCTGTAGAGCAGATCCGCCTCTCTGCCCTCATAATCCCTCTCCAGCATCTCCTTGTCGCAGAGGATGAGATTCGATGCCCTAAGCTCCAGCATCCAGTCCGCCCCGATATATTTCTTCAGAAAATGCAGGAATTCCTCCGGCCTTGACAGGCTCTTCTTGTACCCCTTGTCGTGGGGCATGTTTACGCCGGCATCCACCGGCTTTCCGTCCTTCGTCTTTTTCGCTTCGTCCATAAAGCCACCTTTCCTTTCCCGATGCATCCGGCAGGAAAGAGGCGCTTCTCCTTCCTGCCTTCGGTAGTTGCTTGTCACTTGGGATACAGGCTCCCGCCCGGCAAGAAGTTCGATACAGTTAGAAAAGACTTACCGTCTTCATGATGGATATAGAATCAGATTTCTTTGCCTACATCCAGAGTAACACGGCGGGAAAGGAATTGCAAGATTTTTTTCACGCCGATGCGTCAGTGCGTCAGCGATAATACTGCTCCTGGGCATGCCACAGTTCAAAGTACCGCCCTCCGGAATCCCGCAGCAGCTCCTCATGGCTCCCCTCCTGCACCAGCCGTCCGCCGTCCAGCACCAGTATCCGGCCGCAGAACCTGCAGGAGGACATGCGGTGGGAGATGAAAATGGCCGTCCTGTTCTCCGAGATATGGTTCAGCTTCTCATAGACCTCATATTCCGCCTGAGGGTCCAAGGCGGCCGTGGGCTCATCCAGGATCAGTATCGGAGCCTGTCTGTACAGGGCCCTGGCTATGGCGATCTTCTGGGCCTCCCCGCCGGAGATTTCCACCCCCTGCGGATTAAAGTCCTTATAAAGGGAAGTCTCCAGGTCCATGCCCGCAAGCCGCGCCCCGAAACCGGCCTCCTCCAGCGCAGCCCTGGCCCTCTCCCCGTCATAAATCCTGCTGCCCGCCAGATTCTGCCCCAGCCCGAAGGAGAACAACTGGAAATCCTGGAACACCACGCCGAACAGCTTCCGGCAGGCTTCCTGGTCCAGCTCCCGGATGTCCCTTCCGTTCACCAGGATTTCCCCCTGATCCGGCTCATACAGCCCGCACAACAGCTTAATCATAGTGGTCTTGCCGCTGCCGTTCACGCCCACCACCGCCAGCTTTTCCCCGGGGTGTATGGCAAAGGACAGATTGTCCAGGGCCTTGCTCTCCGTGCCGGGATAGGTGAAGGAGACATTGCGGAACTCTATCTCCAGGGAATCCGCCGACCTGAGGGGTTCCTCCAGAACCGTCTTCCCCCCGCACTGTCCGCCTCCTCTCCCAATCAATCCGCTCTTCTCCTCCGGCTCCCCCATCCCCAGATACCGCAATATCAGCTCCAGCGCCTCCACATTGGAGTTCAGCAGCGTGATCTGGGCCGCAAACGTGGTAAAGCCCGATACGAACTGCCCGATGCCTCCCACATACTGCACGATGCTCCCCACCGGGAACAGCCCCGCCAGGGCCCGCATGCCCACCGTCAGGTAGATGGTCAGGTTCATGGCGAACCCCGCCAGAGAGCCCAGCCCGTTGTACCGGAATTCGATGCCCTTCAGCCTCTTCATAGGCTCCCTGCCGTCCCGGAGCAACTTCCCCATCTCGCTGCGAATCAGATCCCCCTGGCGGTAGAGCCGGATGTCCTTCCCGGAATGATAGGTGTCGATATAATTTTCCAGATAATAGCTGTAGACCTGATTGATTGGCACCAGCCCTGCAAAGGCCGCGAAGACCTTCTTCGTAGAACGGGAAACCGTATACAAGTTGACGCATATGTTCCCCAGAATCAACGCCGCCAGCCCAGCGGACGCCCAGGCCGAACAGAAGAATCCCGTCAGCAGCCCCTCCCCCGTCCCGCACTGCACGAAGACCGCGCAGAAGATGGCAATGGCAAAGAGGATGGTAAAGACGCTCCGCACCACAGCCTTCACAGGATTCACCAGGTTCCACAGCCCCATCCCGTTCACATTCGCCATCTGCCGGATCCGCTCCCGCAGCGCCTGGACTTCATAGCGCTCCACCTCCTCATAGGGCAGTTCCATCATCCTGCTGTTCAGCTTCCAGTCATACTGGGCGAACAGCGCATTCTGCTTCACGTTCACCAGCCTCTCCGTCCAGGCGGCCAGCCCGCCGCAGACCAGGTTCAGCAAAGCCATGACGCACACGCCCTGGAGCAGGCGGACCATACCCCAGCCCTCCAGGAGCCCGTTTATCAGCGCCGCCGACAGATAGATATTGATGAAAGGCGACAGCGCGTTTAGGCAGGCCTGCAGGACGCAGCAGGGCAGGAAGCCGGGGGACAGCCCCTCAATAAGCCTGATTCCACCTGCAATTACCTTCATATTCTTCTTCATGCCCTCTCCTCCCCTCCTGCAGCCAAAAGCCTGCCGACCGTCTTTCCCGAATTCCCCAAAATCCCCCGCTTCGTCATGTATATCTTCTTCATATGCGCTCCGCCGTCCCTTCCCGTCCGTAATACCGGCTCTGCACCCGGAACATGGCGGCGTACTTCCCGTCCAGCGCCATGAGCTGCTCATGGCTCCCCCGCTCCACAATCCTCCCCTCCTCCAGCACCAGGATGGAATCGCAGAACCGGGTGCTGGCCAGCCTGTGGGAGATGAAGATTGCCGTCCGCCCGGCAGTGAGCTCACTGTATTTTTGATAGATTCCGCTCTCGGCAATCGGGTCCAAAGCCGCGGTGGGCTCATCCAGCACCACGATGCCGCCGTCCTTGTACAGGGCCCTGGCCAGAGCCAGCTTCTGCCTCTCCCCGCCGGACAGCTCGATGCCCTTCTCCTGAATCCCCTTCAGCAGCAGCGTGTTTTCCTTCTCCGGCAGGCTCTCCACCTTCTCCGCCAGCCCGCTCAGGGCAAGGGCCCGTTCCAGCCTAAGCCGGTCTATCCGCCCCTCCTCCGCCAGGGCGATGTTCCTGGCGATGGTGGTGGGCATCAGATAGATGTCCTGGAACACCACCGAGTACAGCCCGAAGTATTCGTCTATGTTATAGTCCCGGATGTCCGTGCCGTCCACCAGGATGCTGCCCCGGGTAGGCGCGTAGAGCCCGCACAGCAGCTTCACCAGCGTGGTCTTCCCGGCTCCGTTGGTCCCCACGATGGCTACCTTTTCCCCTTTCCCGATGGTGAAGTCCAGGTCCCCTATGGTATCCCTGTCTCTTATACACATCTGACGCTGCCGACGAAGAGACTCGTGTA
>CAMQOJ010000095.1 GCA_947003375.1 uncultured Lachnospiraceae bacterium | reverse complement strand
GGGAGTCTCGGACAGAGAGTATGTGAGCAACAGCTTCCACTGCCATGTGACAGAGGACATTACCCCCGTCAGGAAGCAGGATCTGGAGGACCGGTTCTGGGATCTGAGCAACGGCGGGAAGATTCAGTATGTGAAATATCCCATAGATTATAACATCGAAGCGATTAGGACGCTGATCCGCCGGGCCATGGATTTGGGCTTCTATGAGGGCGTGAACCTGTCCTTGGCCTACTGCGACGACTGCGGGCACCAGGAGCTGGAGATGGACGTCTGTCCCAAGTGCGGCAGCCGGAACCTGACCAAAATAGACCGCATGAACGGCTATCTGTCCTATTCCCGGGTGCACGGGGACACCAGGCTCAATGAGGCCAAGATGGCGGAGATCGCGGAGCGGAAGAGCATGTGAGACAGGGAAAGCATGTGAGACAGGAAAAATTTCCGGTAGCGTGGGCATGGCAGGCATGAGAATCCAAGGAATGGAGCCGTGCAGATCCGGGAGGTCCGCCGGAGGGAAGGCCCTGTGCACGGCATGAGATTTAAGACAGGCGGGAGAACGAAACAATGAGGTATCACAATATAACGACTGATGACATGCTCAATGGCGACGGGCTTCGGGTGGTGCTCTGGCTGGCGGGCTGCAGTCATTGCTGCAGGGGCTGCCAGAATCCCCTTACCTGGGACCCGGATGGAGGGCTGCTCTTCGACGAGGCGGCCAGGCAGGAGATTTTCGAGCAGTTGGAGAAAGATTATATCTCAGGCATCACCTTT
This sequence comes from uncultured Lachnospiraceae bacterium, assembly GCA_947003375.1. Lineage (GTDB taxonomy): Bacteria > Bacillota > Clostridia > Lachnospirales > Lachnospiraceae > Acetatifactor. The sequence goes on along the minus strand of CAMQOJ010000095.1, from coordinate 10,307 downwards.
TCCGGGGGAGATCCGCTGCACCCTGCCAACAGGATGGACGTGAGATGCCTGATGGCTGAGATCAGGGAGCGGTATCCGGATAAGACCATCTGGCTCTACACCGGGGATAGGTGGGAGGATATTCTGCATTATCCTGCCATGAAATACATAGACGTGGTGGTGGACGGGGAGTTCCATGAGGCGGAGAAGGACGTGAAGCTTTTGTGGAAGGGCAGCGCCAACCAGAGGGTGATCGACGTGCAGCGGTCGCTGGCCCAGGAGGATTCCAGCGTACCGGTGCTGCACTGCGGAAATTACGCGCAGGAGTATACGATAGCCCAGAAGCCGGGGGATGTGTGCGGGTGCTGTGACTGAGCGCCGGTCATGGAATCTGCATAGATTCGCTTCCGGGGTGCTGAGCTTCGGATATCGGAACGAGTACGCCGGTGCATGAATTCCCGAGTAATCAGTGCTTGATTTCCGTGCCAGGATATGGCTTCCCTGCATTGCGGGGAGCCGGAGACGTATTTATATGGGATTTTGCCGTTTTGGCGATGCAGTGTTGTGGGAAAGAGGCGGGAGAACCGCCAGGGACAGGCGATTGGCCGGGGAGGAAACATGAAGAGAGTTGCGCAGTTTTTCAAGGTGAGTTTCGAGAATTTCCAGGGAGCCGTAAGAGAAGATTTCCCTCAGTACACCGATGGGGATATCAGGGAAATATACGAGAAGCTGCCGCTTCCCGGGCGGGCCACGAAAGGCAGCGCTGGATACGATTTCTTTGCGCCGTTTACCTTTCGCCTGGGGCCCGGGGAGACGATTAAGATTCCTACGGGAATCCGTGTGAAAATAGACGAAGATTGGGTGTTGAAGATTTACCCCAGGAGCGGCCTGGGCTTCAAATACCGCCTGCAGATGAACAACACGGTGGGAATCATCGACAGCGATTATTTCAACTCCGACAATGAGGGGCATATCTTCATCAAAATGACCAATGACACCAATGAGGGCAGGACAGTGGAGGTGCCCCAGGGCACGGGCTTCGCCCAGGGAATCTTCATCGAGTACGGAATCACGGTGGACGATGAGGCCTCCGGGGTGCGCAACGGAGGGTTGGGGAGCACCACAGGGTAGAGAGATGGTGGCCTATGATTCAGAGAATAAATCTATTGCACTATTTGACAAAGGACACCTACGAAAAAATATGTGTCAAATTACAGCTTGACATCAACAAGGCAAGAGGAAATGTAGCGGTCTTTGATGATGGGAAGATAAGGAAAATAGAGCTCTACCATATCACAAACATCAGGAATGTGGAATAGATATCCATATCAGCCGTTTTGCACAATGCGAAGCAGCTGATTTAGCTTTGCCAAGGAAGCACAGGATTCTGTGGCAATCTCGATACACGGACAGTCAAGCGCAATGTGGCTCTGCCAAGCTGGCCGAATCATGCGGCGGAGCATGTGGAATCAATGTGTCCAGGGTGTTGCAGGAGGCTTTGATGAAGGTGCTGGATGTGTGGAAAGCGCGGTAGATATGCTGTTACCGGAATGGAAACATGCCATTTCCGCCTCGGCGCTTCCCAAAAGCGCAGTAATGTAGTATTATGGAGCAAATGGGAGAAGAGCATTCTAATAGAAATGCATATCTAAAAAAAGCATTCCAAAGGAGGAGAACGGATATGGCATGGAACGAGAACATAAAAATACAGCGCGAGAAAAACAGCCTCACCCAACAGCAGCTGGCCGACAGGCTCTATGTCTCCAGGCAGACCGTATGCAGATGGGAGAGCGGCTCCAGATGCCCGGATCTGGCCATGACTAAGAGGATAGCGCAGGTATTCGGAATCACGGTAGATGAGCTTTTGTCAGAGGGAAACATAGAAAGCGGTTCCGAAAATGACAGATTCCCTTATCCGACGAAAATCCTGGCCCTGGAAAATCGGCAGACGCAGGGAAAGAAGATACAGGAGTTGATACAGATTGGGGCAGGGATGGCCATAGGGATAGACATTCTGATTATGGGGGCGTATGACATGCAGGCTCCCACATGGATCTGTGGCCTGATGACATGCGTCAAGGCAATTCTCTTCGGCGCGTATTTCATGATTTCCAGAAGGATGCGGAAGATAGCGTAGCTGTAGAATCGGAAGAGTCGGCCTTTTATGAGGCCGGCTTTTTTGCTGCGCATAAAAATTCCCGGTTTGGCTAAGATAAGTGTGAACGGAATGAAGGATTATCGCACGAACCGCGGCTGAAAAGGAGTTTATCGAAGCATGGAAAGCATGGAAGAAAAGAGGGACAGTAAACAGAAAATCACAGGTTCCCTGCAGGCGGACATGGCCTATCTGAACCAAACCCTGGATGTGGAACGGAATTTCGACATCATCTATCGTGTCGTCCACATCGGCGGCAAAGAGGCCTGCATGTACCTGGTAGACGGCTTCTGCAAGGACGACCTGGACCAGAAGCTTCTGCAATATTTCATGGACCTGACCCCGGACAAGATGCCGGAGGACATGCACGGCATGTCGAAGCAGTTCACGCCCTATGTGGAGGTGGACATAGAGGATAAGTGGGACACCCTGATACAGTCTTTGCTCTCCGGGATGTTCCTCCTGCTGATAGACGGCTATGAGAAGGCGCTGGTCATCGACTCCAGGACATATCCCTCCAGGGGCGTGGCGGAGCCGGAGAAGGACAAGGCCCTCAGGGGCTCCAAGGACGGCTTCGTGGAGACTTTGGTGTCCAACACGGCCCTGATCCGCCGCAGAATCCGCAGCACGGACCTGCACATGGAGATGCTGAACGCCGGGGAGAGCTCCCACACAGACATTGCCCTCTGCTATATGAAAGGCAGGGTGGACGATGTCTTCCTGGATGAAATCAGGCGGAAAATCCAGGACATCAAAGCGGACTCCCTGACCATGAACCAGGAATCCCTGGCGGAATGCCTGTACCAGCGGAAATGGTACAATCCTTTCCCAAAGTTCAAGTACACAGAGCGGCCCGACGCGGCGTCCGCCCAGGTACTGGAGGGCAATATCGTCATCCTGGTGGACAATTCCCCCTCGGCCATGATACTGCCCACCACCATATTCGATGTGATAGAGGAGGCGGACGACTACTATTTCCCGCCGGTGACAGGCACTTATCTGCGGATGACCAGGTTCCTGATTTCCATATTGACTTATCTGGTCACTCCCACCTTTCTGCTGATGATGAACAATCCCCAGTGGATTCCGGAGAGCTTTTCCTTCATCATGCTGCAGGAGGAGCCCAACCTCCCCCTGATATGGCAGTTCCTGGTGCTGGAGCTGGCCATAGACGGCCTGAAGCTGGCGGCCATCAACACCCCCAACATGCTCAGCACCCCCTTAAGCGTCATGGCGGCCCTGGTGCTGGGGGAATTCTCAGTGAACAGCGGATGGTTCTCGTCAGAGGTCATGCTGTACATGGCCTTTGTAGCCATTGCAAATTACACCCAGTCCAACTATGAGCTTGGGTACGCCCTGAAGTTCCTGCGCATCATCACCCTGCTGCTGGCCCAGTGGTTCAATCTGTGGGGGTATATCGGCGGGATATTATTGTCCCTGCTGGCCATGGGCTGCAACCGGACCGTGTCCCACAGGAGCTACCTGTACCCGCTGATTCCCTTTAAATGGAAAGCATTGAAGAGCAAGCTGTTCCGGACGCGGCTGCCGGGGGCCTTGAAAGAGGACGAATAAGACGAAATGCCGCTGTGTGAAAAAGCCCTGTCTTTCAGGCTGTATGCCAGACGGACAGGGCTTTTTGTCGGCCCCAAATCTGATTTTACACCAGTTTTACACTAGAACACCGGCCCCGGCGTCGTCATAGTATTGGGCCTGGGCATGCCACAGCGCATGATACTTTCCGGCTGCATCTGCCACAAGGGCATCATGGCGTCCCTGCTGGATGACAGAGCCCTTGTCGAAGACTAATATGTCGTCACAAAATTTACAGGAGGAGAGGCGGTGGCTGATGTAGATGGCCGTCTTGTCCTCTATGATGGCGTTGAACCTGCTGTAGATTTCGGCCTCTGCTATGGGATCCAATGCGGCGGTGGGCTCATCCAGGACGATGAAGGCCGCATCCTTGTACAGGGCCCTGGCCAGCGCGATCTTCTGCTTTTCCCCGCCGGACATGTCCACGCCGTCCTCGTTCAGGTCCTTGCCCAGATAAGTATCCAGGCCCTTGGGAAGCTGGTCCAGCCTGTCCCCAAACCCCGCTTTCTTCAGGCAGGAGACGGCGGCTTCCCTGTCATAGGATGCGGCAGAGGCCACGTTCTGGCCCAGCGGCAGGGCTGTCAGGGCAAAATCCTGGAATACCACCGAGAATACGGACAGGTATTCCGGATAGCTGTATTTGCGGATATCGATGCCGTTTAAGAGGATAGTGCCCTCTGTGGGGTCATAGAGCCTGCACAGCAGCTTGATGAAGGTGGTCTTGCCGCTGCCGTTTTCCCCTACCACGGCTATCCGGCTCCCTACCTTGAACTTCATGTTCACATGGCGCAGGGCGTACTGCTCGCTTCTGGGATACCGGAAGGACACGTCCCGGAATTCTATCTCATACTGCCGGTCGCGGCGCTTCTCCACGGTCAGGCTCCCCTGGTACATCACATTGGGGCAGTCCATAAAGTCGAAGAACTGCCGCACGAAAGAGCCGTTGATGCGGATCAGCCCTGCAGTGCCTATCAGGGAGGAGACTCCGTCCGAAAGCCTGACGATGGAGGATACATACTGGGTCATCAGGCCTACACCGAAAGCCCCTGCCCAGGCTTTGAGGCCCACGAACAGGTAGGCTATGCCGGTGAAGAGCACGGACACTGCCCTGGAAGCGCCGGAGTAGGCGCCCATGGGGCCTCTGGCCAGACGGGCGAAATAGCCCTGGGAGCTGAAAGTGCCGGTCTTGTCGCTGTTGAATTTCCCGCACAGGAGATCCTGGCGGTAGATGCGCATATCCGTGGCAAATTCCCGCCTGTGGCCCATGAAGCCATAGTAGCCGAAGAGCCGGTTGGCCAGTGCGTGGGTGTCGGAATTGAAGGCGAAATAGCTGTCCGACTTATTGGAGAACATAGGAGCTACATAAGTGACAGCCAGCATGACGGCCATGATGAGGACCACAAAAAGAGGGCTGTTCAGGATAGTCAGCGCCCCGGCATTATCGGGCACTCTGGCGGTGAACAGGGTCACGGTCAGCGCTATGCCGCCGGTCAGAGTGAAGACGGCAGTGAAGAGGTCCTCCAACAGCCCGAAGGCCCTGTTCAATCCCCAGCCTGCGCCGCCAAAATGGCTTTGGAAGAGCTGGGCTCTTTTTTTGCTGGTCTCGGGGTCATCCATGATGCAGAAGTCCATGTCCAGTATTTTGTCGTCTATCAGCTTACGGATATAGTAATAGCGGGATTCGTTCTCCACGGCCTTGCGCTTTTTCAGGAAAGCGTCCACCAGGGAGAACAGTGCCGCCGAAAGCAGCGTGGCCAGAACCAGGCGAAGCAGCCTCTCAGGATTTCGGCTGCCGGCCAGCTCATCCAGGATAAGCGCCATGAGCCAGATGCCCGCATAAGGGGTCAGGGCGCTCCAGACGCAGGGCATCAGGGAGGTCATGATGAGTCCCGGCTGGCTTTTGTGGATCAGCCGCAAGGCCCTTATGTGAACCTGCCAGGTCTCTTTCCAGGACAGCAGCTTTTCCGCGTCCTTTTTCTTGCTGTTTTTCTTATTTTTCCTATCTTTCATTGTCCCTTTTCCCTCCTTTAGCACCCCTCTTGAGAAACAGCGCTTTCCTCCGACGGCCCGATGTCAGGAAGCTGCTCCTGCTTCTTATAATACCTGCTCTGTACCTCATAGAGCTCCGCATAGCGGCCTCCCAGGGAGAGCAGCGTTTCATGGGTTCCCTCCTCCGCAATCCTGCCGCCCTCGATTAAGAGGATGCGGTCACAGAAGCGGGTGGAGGCCAGTCTGTGGGATATGTACACGGAGGAGCGCCCCTGCGTCATATCATGGTATTTGCGGTACATGTCCGCCTCCGCTATAGGGTCTAGGGCAGCGGTGGGCTCATCCAGCACCACGAAAGGCGCGTCCTTGTACAGGGCCCTGGCCAGCATCAGGCGTTGGGTCTCGCCGCCGGACAGGGCGACAGCGTCCTCATAGACGGAGCGCTCCAGCTTGGACTGGTATCCGTCCGGCAGGGATTCTATTTTCCCGGTGAGACCGGCCTTGGCGATGCAGTCCCTGACTTTCTCTTCCTCTATGTTTTCATCGGTCTGTGCCACATTGACGGCCACGGTGGCGGCCAGGACCTGGAAATCCTGAAAGACGGCGGAGAAGAGACGGTAGTAGTCCCGCCGGTCGTACTGCCGGATGTCCCTGCCGTTTAGGAGCACTTTTCCCTGTGTGGGATCCAGGAAGCCGCAGAGGAGCTTGATGAGGGTGGTCTTTCCCGCGCCGTTGAGCCCTACCACGGCCAGCTTCTCACCGGGATGCAGGGTCAGGTCGATGTGGGAGAGGGTGTCCTGCTCCGCCCCCGGATAGCGGAAGGAGACATCCTCCAGGCAAAGCTCGTATTCTGTCCGGCCCCGGGCCATGCCGGCCGCAGGAATGGGCTCGCCGTCTTCAAAGCGGAAGGGTTCCGGATACTCCAGGCATTCCCGGATATTGGAGATTTCCAGGCCCTGTTTGTGCAGTGTGAGGATGTCGCCCAGGATGCCGCTTATCCATGCGCTGAAATTCCCCACGGCGGAGAAGTAGAGCAAAAACAGCGGCACGCTCAAGTCTCCGTCCAGCACCAGCCGAATCAGGTAGGCATAGGCGAAGCCGTTCTGCAGGAATGCCAGCACCAGGCCGGCGATGCTGCCCCACAGATAGACATTCTGCACCCGCCTGTGGAAGGCGCGGTAGGTCTCCCAGGTGCGGTGGAACATCTGTTCCAGCCAGGGGCGCATGCCGAAGATGCGGATGTCCTTGGCCATCGCAGCATCCTCCGCATAGGTATAGAAACGTATAAAGAGGCGGTTGCATTCCCCCTCCTCCTCCCGGTGGCGGTAACGGTACTCGGCCAGAGGCCTGTTGATGCAGTACCCCGCCAGGGACGCCGCGACAATGACCGCGATCAGCAGAGGGCTCACAGAGGACAGGAGGGCCAGGTAGAACAGGAACCCGATTACGTCCCGGAGCAGGTCTGTCAGGGTGGTCCAGATGGCCTCTCCGGCAGCCTCATTGCAGTTCAGCGAGTCACCGGCCTTGGACACCTTTTTCAGGAGTTCATCGTTGCAGGTGTTGGGATAGGAGGTTACGGCCATCTTGTTGTTGAGCTTGCTGTTCAGGGCCATGCGCACTGTGATCCTGCCATATAGGACATTGGTCTCCAAATAGCCGGAAGCGGCATTCAGCAGGAGGTTCAGGAAGAGAAAGGCCAGGATGATGAAGAACAGCCTGTCCAGGGGCTCATGGGCCTCTACGGAACCGAGGATGACGGGCGCCACATAGAGCCCGGAGAGATTGCATGTCACCGCCAGAAGCGCTGTCAGGATGCAGAGCACGGGCACCTTCTTCTCCCGCTCCCGGATGGCCAGCCGCACCATGAAGGCGGCGGACTGCCACATGTTATATTTGGGTTTTTGCTTTTTTTCTGCCATATCGTTCTGTCATGTCTCCTTTCGATAGGAATTTGCGGATGTAATTATTGTATCATAGATTCCCGCAATTTGGCGCAGCGGTGACGAAATAGCCGAATGGGGGGACGAAATAAGGCTTTACACCTTACCGGAGGGCTGTTATAATGAAAGCATCGGATATACAGGTGCGGCCCTTTAGAAAGTGGTGATAGGATGTCTGAAAAAGAGATGATAAAGATATCGGTTGAAGAGTTCGGCAGACTGCAGCGCTACATGAAGCTGTCACAAAAGGATTCAGATGCATACGCGGAAATGAAAGAACGCTATATTGAACTGAAAGTAATACTGACAGTGGCAGGAGTAAACTTGACAGAGCTTGACAAGATTAAGGAATAGTTGTTTTTCGACATCCCTCAGGAATCAGCCGTACCAGCATTCTGTTTTCCTGTGGGATGTTTTTATTCCCGCGGGCAATGAGCCAAGCGGCCAGCGAAGCCGCCAAGAGGATTTTGCCATGTACAGATTTGCCATATGTGACGATGTCGCCGCGGATGCGGATTATATAAAGTCCCTGATACTGGAGTGGAACCGGGAGGCGGGGCAGCCCCTGCGGATAGAATCCTATCCCTCCGCCGAGGCCTTTCTCTTCGCATATGAGGACGACGATTCCGTAGACGTGCTGTTCCTGGACATCGAGATGAAGGAGATGAGCGGCGTGGAGCTGGCGGGGAGGCTCCGGGAAATGGGCGCGGGGCTCCAGATTGTGTTCATCACGGGCTACATGGACTATATCGGGCAGGGCTACGATGTGGAGGCGCTCCACTATCTGCTGAAGCCGGTGACAGGGGAAAAGCTGTGCCCTGTGCTGGACAGGGCCATGAAACGGCTGGCCGCCAGGGAGAATGCCCTCCTGCTCACCTGCGGCAGCGCCACCACCAGGGTGCCGCTGCATGAAATCCGGTATCTGGAAGTGCTGCGCAACTATGTCACGGTACATGCCGATGAAGGATATACGGTTAAACGTACATTGAAGGAGCTGGAAGGGGAACTGGACGAGAGCTTCTACAAAATTCACCGCTCCTATATCGTGAACCTGCGGTTCGTGAAGCAGGTGGCCAGGACCGACGTGACCCTGAAGGATGGCACCCGGCTGCCTTTGTCCGGCAGGGCCTACGAGGGAGTGAACCGGGCCCTGATCGCCTATTTCTGACCTTTTCACCGGAAAGGAGAGTCCCTGTGCGCCTGCTGGACAAGCTGATAGACAAAAGAATCGCGCAGTACCAGAGCGGCCTGCTGACGGCCCACTACGAGGAGATGGAGAACATGTACAGCCAGGTGAGAGGATGGCGGCATGACTACCGCAACCATATCCAGGTCTTGGGCAGCTATGCCCAGGCGGGCGACCTGGAATCCCTGAAGGCGTACCTGAAGGAGCTGAGGGCCGACCTGGAGCTGGTGGATACCGTGCTGAAGACAGGCAACAAGATGACGGACGTCATCCTGAACGGCAAGATATCCCTGGCGAAATCCAGGGACATCACCGTCAGGGCGGATGCCCATGTGCCGGTGTCCCTGACCACGTCTGAAATCGATTTGTGCATCATCATGGGCAACCTTTTCGACAATGCCATCGAGGCATGCATGGCGCTGCCCAAGGAGGAGCGCCTGATCCGCGTCTATATGGACATGAAGAACACCCAACTGTACATGTCCTTTACCAACACCACGGCGCAGAAGAAGCAGAAAAAGGAGGCAGGGCGGTTTCGCACCACTAAGGGCACAGGCCACGGCTACGGGCTGGTGCGGATCGACACCATCGTAGAGCGGTGCCACGGCTACATCAGCCGCAACAGCGAGGACGGGGCTTTCACTACGGAGATCCTGCTGCCCCAGTGAGCTGTTCCGGCGAGGAGGACGAAGCGCGGGGGAGTATACGCGCTGGTTTTGACAGGGAATCGGAGAGGGGCTCCGGATAGCGGCGCGGATTTGACAGATCAGGGGATTTGTGGTAAAGTCAGGAAAGTTGATTATATATATTCGGTGATTAAATCTTGCCCAAAACCGGATGAACGGCATGACCGGCTGTGCTATGTGGCTGGCAAGAATGAAATGCCGATTATATAGTATGGAATAGAGTATAGCAGGAGGAGAAATATGTTCAAACTCATTACCGACAGCACGGCAGACCTTCCGGTGGAATATCTGGAGGCGCACGATGTGGGCTGCCTGCCCATCAGCTATATCCTGGACGGCGTCACCTACGGCAGGGAAAAGCAGTTGGACTGGAAGGAATTCTATGCCTGTATGCGGGAGGAGGGCAAGATGCCCACCACGTCCCAGATCAATCCCGCCGAGGCGAAGGAGCTGCTGGAGGAATATATACAGACAGGGGGAGCAGAGGAAATCCTCTATCTGGCGTTCTCTTCCGGCTTAAGCGGCACCTGCGGCAATATCGGTATGGCGGCCCGGGAGCTGCTGGAGGAGCATCCGCGGGTGAAGATCAGGGTGGTGGACAGCCTGAGCGCATCCATGGGAGAGGGCCTGTTCGTCCACAAGGCCGTGAGGATGCGGGATGCGGGAAAATCCATGGAGGAGACGGCCCGGTGGCTGGAGGAGCATGTGCTGAATTTCACACATGTGTTCACGGTAGACGATTTGTATCACCTCTACCGGGGCGGGCGGGTCAGCAGGACGGC
>CAMQOJ010000094.1 GCA_947003375.1 uncultured Lachnospiraceae bacterium | reverse complement strand
TCCTCATCTGTCTCGTGGGCTCGGAGATGTGTATAAGAGACAGGCCTGCCGCCTTTCGGCACCGCTTCCCCGCCCTTTCGTACCCGGACCCTCATGTCCGCACGGTTCCCTTCCAGTATAGCCCGCCCCGTCCCCTATTGCAATCTCTTTCGCAAGGTGTATGCAACATTTATACAATTTTTCGAAACATAATCCCTATCGCGCTTCCCCAAAAGGCGATATGATATCAGGTATAATGAACAATTTTTACAAATAGCCGCCCCGCCGCGGCGAAAGGAGCGAAAAATGCCTAAAATCACATTCATGGGAGCTGGCAGCACCGTGTTTGCCAGGAACGTGCTGGGGGACTGCATGTGCACGCCCGCCCTGCGAGACAGCGACATCGCGCTTTACGACATCGACCCCAAGCGCCTGGAGGAGTCCGAGATCATCTTGAGCGCAATCAACAAAAACACCAACGAGGGCCGCGCCACGATCCGCACCTACCTGGGCGTGGAGAACCGCAAGGAGGCCCTGCGGGGGGCAGACTTCGTGGTGGACGCCATCCAGGTAGGCCTCTATGAGCCCTGCACGGTCACGGACTTCGAGATTCCCAAGAAGTACAGCCTGCGCCAGACCATCGGCGACACCTTAGGGATAGGCGGCATCATGCGGGCCCTGCGCACCATCCCCGTGCTGCGGGACTTCGCGGAGGATATGGAGGAGGTGTGCCCAGATGCCTTGTTCCTGAACTACACCAATCCCATGGCCATGCTCTCCGGCTATATGCAGCGCTACACCAATGTGAAGACCGTAGGCCTCTGCCACAGCGTCCAGGTATGCTCCGAGCACCTTCTCAAGAGCCTGGGCATGGAGGATAAGCTGGAGGGCCGCAGGGAGCTCATCGCGGGCATCAACCATATGGCATGGCTGCTGGAGATCTACGACAAGGACGGCAACGACCTGTATCCGGAAATCAAGAGGCGCGCCGCCGAGAAGAACAGCACGGAGAAGCATACGGACATGGTGCGCTATGAGTACATACGCCGCCTGGGATACTACTGCACGGAATCCAGTGAACACAACGCGGAGTACAACCCCTGGTTCATCAAGAGCCGCTGCCCGGAGCTGATCGACAGGTTCAACATCCCTCTGGACGAGTACCCCCGCCGCTGCGTGAACCAGATTGCGGGCTGGGAGAAGGAGAAGAACGATATCCTGGCCGACGGCAAGGTCACCCATGACCGCACCATGGAGTACGCCTCCTACATCATGGAGGCCGTGGTCACAGGCGTTCCCTACAAAATCGGCGGCAATGTGCTCAACGAGGGGCTGATCTCCAATCTGCCCGCGGACGCCTGCGTGGAGGTTCCCTGCCTGATCGACAACATGGGCGTGCACCCCTGCAAGGTGGGCCGCCTGCCGGTGCAGCTTGCCGCCATGAACATGACCAACATCAACACCCAGTTGATGACCATCGAGGCCGCCGTCACGAAGAAAAGAGAGGCCATCTACCAGGCCGCCATGCTGGATCCCCACACCGCGGCGGAGCTTTCCCTGGATGAGATCGTGGCCATGTGCGACGATCTGATTGAGGCGCATGGGGATTATATGAAGGAGTATAAGTAGGGAGCGCCGCAGGACAGGGCTGCTTGGAGCGTTGCTCCTGCGAAGGATTTCCTATGATGCGACGGGCGGGAGGATTACCTTCCGCCCGTCGTCTTTGCGGGGAACTGGACTGGAGGTTGATTTCTTTTTATAGCAAACAGGTGACGGGCAATCACAAGCGGTGGGAGCGGTTCTGCGCGGCGGTCAAAGGAGGCGACGCAGAGGCTGGGCAGGAGCTTTTCGGCGCGTTCCTGTCAGAGTCCATCAGCATCCGGGACCCCGCGGTGAGGAAAGCCAAGAAGGAGAACTTCTACCCTGGCATGTTCCTGGGCCTGCTTCCGGAAGTCCTGCCGGGTGACGTATGAAAAGGGATAAAGGGTGGCGGAAAGTTCGGCGCAGTCAGGGAAAGGTCAGAGATTAATGATTTTCGCCTGGCTGCGGTAGGCCATGGGAGTCATCCCATAGTACTTCTTGAACGTCTTGTAGAAATAGCTAATATCCGTGTATCCTGTGTGCAGCATGATTTCCTCCACGGTAAGGCCGGAGTTGCGCAGCATGATGCCCGATTGCTTCATCCGGAACTCCCGCAGCAGAAAGGTCAGCGAATGTCCTGTCTCCCTTTTGATATACCGGGAGAGATAGCTTTCGCTTTTATGGAAATGCTCCGCCAGGGAAGAGAGGGTGATGGTACTGTAGTTCTCTCGGATATAGCGGATGATGATGGGCAGCTTGTCGCTGGCCATCCTGCCCTGCTTCAGGGATACCATCCTGTCTTGATAATAGCTCAGGGCATAGGCCAGAAAGGCCATGGTATGGCTCACCAGCAGGAAATTGCTGTTGGGGAGCCTCCTCTCCAGGGCATCGAACATGTCCAGCACATAGCGCTTCAGCCGCTTATCCGGGGCACAGCGGAACCATATCACGCTGCTCTCATCCCTGCCGTACAGCACTTTCCAGAAAAACCGGGACAGTACCTCCGACTCTGTCAACAGCGTAGAAAAGGCATTCTCAAAGGTGCTGATTCGGATGACGATATTGACTACAGCATCATCATCATGAAAGGAGAAAATGGTCTGCTCCACATCCGGCGGCACGATGATGAAGTTCCCCGCTGTCAGCGTCTGCCGACCGCCGTTCTTTGCGTAAAAGAAGCATTCCCCGTTCAGTACACAGGTTATCTTGATGAATTTCAGATGATGCCAGAAGGGCGGACAGTATCTGGCATTCAGGAAGACGTTCACGTCCGCTCCCTCCATGATATAGCTTTCCGACAGCTCCTCCTGCATATCCGAGGGCGGGGCTTCCGGCACCTGGATACCCCCCCGGACGCCCTGCTGGTATATTTCGTTGAATTCCTGCCAGGTATGGTATCTGTATCTCTCCGCATCATACCAGCAGGGTGCAGCCTGGAACAGAATCTTGTACTGCTGCTCGGCAGGGCTCAATGCATAGCGCTTTTCAACGGTTGTCTCTTCCATAGCTTGAATCCTCCTGTGCAATTCTGCGTCCACGCAATCTCCCAGACACGATTTCGTCTGGGGCGGGCATTCCGGACATCGCGCGGCCTGACGCGCCAATGCCGGTTCCGCCCCATAATCCGCCTTAAATGCCGTTACAGGCACAGCCCAGCTCCTGACGCTTTCGCGGTCAGGCCTTTTTCAACAGGATGGTGTATCTGCCCGAGGGGAATGTCCCCACATCCAGGATGCCATCCCCAACCATGCGGGCATCTGCCTTTAGCTGACCGTTGACCGTCAGCTCCTGCTCCCTCTCTGCCGGCAGCCACACTTGTGCCTGGGTTCCGAAAGGAACCTCCAGCTCACAGGCGACACCCCCTTTCCCTTTCTTCCAGGCGAAGGAAATCTGTCCGTAGGGACTGGGCACCGTGGCCCGCGCATCCTCCACTCCCTCCGGCAGGCAGGGCCGTATCCGGATTCTGCGGTAGCCCGGCTCCGTGAAATCGATTCCCGTCAGATACCTGGCAAGCCACTCCTTTACATGGCCCATCATGGCGTGGTTCTGAGACCGTTCCATATCCCAGTATTCCGGCAGGGTAGTGGCTCCCTGGTCTACAAAATACCAGTAGCTGGGCTGGGTACGGTTCGTGACAATCCGGTGCACCACATCGCTCCTGCCGTATCGGGCCAGCGCCGTGAGCAGTTGCTTCAGCCCCACCTCTCCTGTGGACAGATGGTCTCCTTTCCGGTGCACCTCCTCCACCAGAAGCTCCACTGTCCGGGGGATATTCTGCTCCTCTACCACCCCCGCGTACAGAGGGCAGGCGAAGCTTGCCTCGCTGCCGGATCCGTAGACGCCCGTTTCCGGGTGATAGAATCGCTTATTGACGGAATGCCGAATTTTTTCTGCCAAAGTCCTGTACTCTTCCGCTTCTTTGGGCTTTCCCAACAACACGGCCGTCCGGGCAGTGACATCCACGATATTGTAGAATGCACAGCTCCCCACCAGCTCCCTGGGAGTGGTGGTGTCGAAAGCGCCCCAGTCGCCCATCTGGATGTGGTATAAAATATACTTGTCGGGCCTGGTCTCCTCCTCCAGGTAAGACACATACCGCTTCATGGCGGGATATGCCTCTTCCAGCAATCCGGTATCCCCATAAGCCTCATAGTAGTCCCATGGCATCAGGGCGCAGACGCCGCTCCAGTTGGGGTCGTGGGCCAGCTCGCTGATCCTCTGGAACTCCGGCGCGATGGCGGGGATATAGCCGTTTGCATACTGGGAATCCAGGATGTCCCGCAGGATTTTGCCCATCCATGCCCTGATGTCATAGCTCTGGGACATGGAGAAGAACATCAGGTTCGTGGTCTCCAGCCACCCCAGCTTCTCAATCTGTGGGCAGTCCGTGAAGACGCTCATCATATTACACTCTATCGAACGCGTGGTGATTCTGTCAATAGCAGAGAGGACTTTATCCGTGCTTTCGAAACTGCCGGTCTGCTCATTCATGACCCGAAGGCGATACCCTCGGAAATTGTCCCTGTCCGGCACGCCGGGGAAGCCCTCCACCTCCAGGTAGCGGAAGCCATGGTAACAGAATCTGGGCTGCCATTCCTCCGCCCCCTTTCCCCTGATCCAATAGGTGTCGCAGATTGTCCCGGGATCCCCCTGGGTACAGCTGTACTGATCTACGCCTCCGTCCTCTCCCAGGGTCTCCGCCGGGTACATGACGATTTTCCGCCCGGCCATATCCGGCGTGGTATCCCGCAGAATCAGCTTTTCAAAGCCCGCGCTGTTCTTTCCTATATCTACGATATAGTGTCCGTTCGCTATCGGCCAGACAGCTATGGGCGCCAGCTCCTCCACGATGCCGATAGGCGGCGTGTTCCTGGCCGTCAGTCTTCCGGCGGGCGGCTGCTTTTCCACGGCATGCTGCCAGCCTCCATAAGAACAGCCCGGCTCGCACCAGCCGTCTATCTCCAGGCGCCCGTCATAGTCCTCCCCGCCGTACCAGTTGGAGAATACCAGGGGGCCTGCCGCATACTGCCAGCTTTCATCCGTCACGATCCGCTGGACGCTGCCGTCCCCATACCAGATCTCCAGCTGGAAGATTCCCTTGGCGTCCCCGTAGAATCCGGAGTCCTTCTCCCGCCAGCCGTCGGTCTTCTGGTAGCGGGCGGGCAGCGTATAGACCTCCTCATAATTCCGGTATTGGCCGTTCCCCAGCCAGAAGCCCAGCACGTTCTCCCCCGGGCACAGCTTCCCGTCCAGATTCCAGGTCTTATAGTAGACGGTTTTTCGGTAATCCGAATCCCATGGTTCGTAGTAATCCCGGTCTGTCTTCTCACCGTTGAGGAATACGTCTGCCAGCCCCAGGCCGCAGCCATAGAGGCGAGCTTTCTTTATTTCCCCTTCTTTTACATGGAAGGACTTCCGGAACAGCGGCGTCGCGTCCTCCTCTTTGTGCCTGCCGATCCACCGGGCCTCCCAGTCCGTCTCCTCCAATAGCCCCATCTCGAACCAGGCCGCCTCGCTCCAGTCCGTCTGCTGCCCGCAGTCGTCCCAGGCCATGACGCGCCAGTAGATCCGCTCCCTGCTTTCCGGCCTCCTGCCGCCGTAGCGCATGCCAAAGGGCCTTTCTCCGGGAACCTTTCCGGAATCCCAGGCATCGGCCTCCCCTCTCTCCAGAGCCTCCAGGCTGCCCGCCGCCTGAATCCTCCAGGCGCTCTGGAACCGGCTAATCTCGCCCTCATCCACCTCCCATCTCCAGGAGAAGACAGGATGAGAGTCTTCCAGTCCCAATGGATTTTTCGTATATTGTGTCATTAAATCTATCAGCTTCATCTCTTTTTTCTCCTATTTAAAGTCGCTGCGCGACAGCACTAAAGGGTAAAGTCGCTCTGCCCCTACCCCTTCACGGAGCCGACCACAATCCCTTTCACGAAATATTTCTGCAGGAACGGGTATACCACCAGCACGGGCAGCATGCCCATGAAAATCTGGGCGCACCTGACAGTCCTGTCGGAAATGTTCTGGAGGGCCTGCAGGTCTCCCGCCCCAATCAGCGCCATGTCCCGCTTCACCACCACGGTCTGCAGGTAGGAGGCCAGCGGATAGTTCTGGGAGAAATTGGAGAACAGCAGCCCGTCGAACCAGCTGTTCCAGTGGCCCACGAAGGTGAACAGGGAAATGGTGGCGATGCTGGGCAGGGCGCAGGGCACATAAATCCGGAAGCAAGTCTGGAGATGCCCCGCCCCGTCAATCTGGGCCGCCTCCTCCAGCTCCCTGGGAATCCCCCGGAAGAAATTCAGCATCAGCACCACATTGTACACGGACACGGCAATGGGCAGAATCAGTGCCCAGATGCTGTCCATCATCTTCAGGTTCTGAATCAGGATATAGCCCGGAATCAGGCCGCCGGAGAACAGCATGGTGAAGAAGAATATCCACACATACACTGTCCGGAACCGGAACCTGTCCGCTTCCTTGGACAAAGGATAGGCAATCAGGATAGTCAGGAGCATGGACAGGGGCACCCCGATTCCCACCCGCTGCAGGGAGCGCAGCACCGCGTTCCAGAACTCCTTCCTGCCCGCCACATACTGATAGGAATAGGTGGTGAACTCCACAGGCAAAAGCTTCACCAGCCCGGCAGCAGCAGCCGTATTGCTGGAAAAAGACAGGGCCAGCACATGGATTACCGGCAGCAGGCATACCGCCGTCAGCAAAAACATGATACAATAGTTGATGATTTCAAATACAATCCTGCTAACTGATTTTTTCTGCATGCCGCCCTCCTTAGAAAATGCGGTAATCCGCAAACTTATATGCCAGTAAATAAGATACCGAAATGAAGATTGTGGAGACCACCGACTTGAACATGCCCACCGCCGTGGCAGGGCCGTACTGGGCATCGATGACGCCCATCCGGTACACGAAGGTGTCGATGATGTCGCCGCTCTCGTAGACCGCCGGGCTGTAGAGGTTGAATATCTGGTCAAAGCCCGCGTTCAGCACATTGCCCAGGCTCATCACCAGCATCAGCACGATGATCATCCGCATGCCGGGCAGGGTCACATGCCAGGTCTGCTGCCATCTGCCTGCTCCATCGATTCTGGCCGCCTCGTACAGCTCTGTGTCTATCCCCAGGATGGCCGCCAGGTAGACGATGGCGCCGTACCCGAAATTCTTCCAGATGTCCGACCATATGGCCGTAGTACGGAAGTATCGGTTGTCCCCCAGGAAGAAGATGCTGTCCAGCCCCAGGCTGTTCAGGGCCTGGTTGACGATGCCGCCAGTGGAAAGCACGTCCACCAGGATGCCCCCCAAGATGACCCAGGACATGAAATAGGGGAGGTAGCAGATGGTCTGTACGAACTTGCTCACCCTCACGGATCGGATTTCGTTCAAAAGCAATGCGAACACAATCGGCACAAGCAGCCCCAGCACAATCTTCCAGAACGCGATGATGATGGTATTCTGCAAGGCCCTGTTGAAGCCCGGCAGGCTGAATACGAAGCGGAAGTTCTCCAGCCCGCACCATTTCTGGTCCCCGAACAGCCCCTTACTGGGAATGAAATCCTGGAAAGCCATCACCAGCCCTCCCATGGGCACATAGCTGAACAGCAGCACCAATGCCAGCCCAGGCAGAATCATGAAATGCAGCGGCAGCTCCCGCCGGAACATGGCGGCGGTGTATTTCCTTTTATAGCCCTTTTTCTTCATCTATGTTCACTCCTCTCCGGGCGCGGCGCGCCCTTGCCTACGGTTCCGCGCACAAAAGAACGCGGCATTCGATCCTTTCGGACTTCACGCCGCCTCCCTTCGTCAAAGGCCTGTAGCCCCGCAGGCTTCAAAAATATGTACGCTCCTGTTTACCTGGTCTGATACCAGTCGTTCACTTCCTGGATGATCTGCTCTCCGCCCGCAGCCTTCCAGCTTTCGATGACGGAGTCGTATTCATCTACGCTCATCTGCCCGGATACAATCTTCACGATGGCCTCGTCCAGCATGGCCTCCAGGGTGCCGGATTTGCTGGTCATGGTGTCCGTAGGCGCGCCGTAGAACTCGTCATAGACCAGATTGCCCGCCTCCTGATAGCCGATCAGTACAGTCTGGGAACCGCCCTCGTTGAATTCGATGTTCCAGCCCCACAGGCTCCTGTCCCCGTCCAGGTTCGCCTTGCAGTAGTTGTACATATTGGTCTCTTCGCCGTTCATTCCCTCGGTGGAGCCGTCCGTCATGGCGGCGATCACCTTTCCTGTGGTGATCTGGTTCTTGTTGGGCGTATTCAGGGACACGGGAGACAGTCTCCAGAGCCCTTCCATGTCCCCGCCGGGATTGATGTACTTGGCATATTCGGCGGTGTCATCGCCAAAGCTCTTCTCGCAGTACAGGTTCAGCATCTCGATGAACTTCTCAGGATGCTCGCACTTGGCGCTGACTACATACCAGCTGCTGGTGGCCATCCGGATGCCCGGCTCCACCAAAGCGCCTTCAGCGGAGGGAATGATGGAGAATGGCCTCCAGTCCGCCTCCGGATCTGCGGAAGCGCTGTCCTGCAAAGGGTACAGCCCATAGGCATGCCATGCATACACCACGCCGCATTTCCCTGCCACCAGAGGCTCGATGGAAGCTGCGTCATCCTTTACGTAGAACTCCTTGTCCAACAGGCCTTCCTGATACCACTGGGCCAGCTTTGCCAGGGGCTCCTTCATGTCCGCCGTAGCCTTGTCGTACTGGAGCTTTCCGTCCTCCGCCACTGTCCAGTAGCCGGGATATACGCCGTAGCCATGGAAGAATCCGGGAATGTTAGCTGTGTTGCCGATCCGCATGCCCACCGCTCCGTCACCGGCGATGTCCCCGAAAGCTTTCATCACAGCCTCCAGCTCATCGATAGATTTCGGTGCTTCCAGATTTGCTTTGTCCAGCCAGTCCTGCCTGATCCACAGCATATCGGCTGTCTCTATGTCGCAGTCCACGAAAGGGAAGCCGTACTGCACGCCGTCAAAGGTAGCGGCTTCGATACATTGCGGGCCTGCGTCCTCAATCAGTTTCTTGAGCCTGTCACTGGCATACTGCTCAAAATAGGGCGCGATGTCCACGATCAGTCCCGCGTCGGCCATCTGCTTCATGGTAGTCTTGTCCACCTGGCACACGTCCGGGATATCTCCCGAGGCAATGGCGCCGTTGAGCTTCTGCTTCCCCTGGTCGCCGTCCGTGGCCACCCATTTGTAGACCACCTGCACGCCCACCTCGTCCGCGTACAGGTCGTTCCAGAGATTGTCCTCCCAGCTGGCATCGATCTGGGCGAAGATATTGGACTCGATGGAGGCATCCGTGGTCCTGGCGAAGGAGATGGGAACCAGCTCTCCCTCCTGGCCGCCGTCCTCCGTACCCGTCCCTTCCGCGCCGCCGCTCTTCTGTGCCGAATCTCCGGCTGCATCCGCCTGGGACGTACCGGATTCCTGTGCCGGCTGACTGGTTTCATTTGTCCCTGCGCCATTGCCGCAGCCTGTGAGCAGCCCCGCCGCCATGACGATTCCGGCCAGTGCCGCGCCGCATGCCTTGAATGATTGTTTCCTCATGTGTGACCTCCCTTTTGATGGTTTTATACTGCACACCAGTTAACCTTACAGTTCAACCCGACTGCAGACCGCCAGCCAGGCACTTTCCTGAAGGCATCACTGTAAATCCTGACGGTCTGCAGTATATTTTCTTCAGAAAACCGTTCCTCTGATAATTTGATTATAGGTCTGTATTGGCCTCGCGTCACTGGCTATTTGATTGGTTTATTTTGACCTTTTGTACATGGGCGGGCATTCTCTTTGCGCTCCCGGCACTCCCGGCAGCCTCTTTTGCTTGTAAACGTGTAAAGGTTTGTGGTATAATGTTGACATGAAGGAATGGTATGACGGCTACCATTTCGGGAATGTGGACGTCTACTGCCCCTGGGACGTGATCAACCAGTGCGACCTGCTGCGCGTGTCAAAGGATGCCCCCATGAGGCCCCACTGGGAAAACAGCAGCAGCAACGCCATCGTCAGGGACATCCTGGAGAAGGCCACCGAGGCCACCAAAGCCGAGATCGAGGCTCTGATCTCCGGCGAGGCGGTGGAGAAGGAGATCATCCCGGAGCTGGCCTACACCGACCTGGACAACAAGAACGCGAATATCCGCCAGACCTATCTGTGGAGCGTCCTTTACGCTACGGGATATCTGACCGATGCCGCAAGGCCGGAGGGCGGGCGGCATAAGCTGGTAATCCCGAATATGGAAGTCCGCAGAATCTATGAGACCAAAATCCGCACATGGTTCGAGAATCAGGTGACGGGCAATCACGAGCGGTGGGAGCGGTTCTGCACGGCGGTCAAAGGAGGCGACGCACAGGCCGTGGAGGATCTGTTCGGCGCGTTCCTGGCAGAGTCCATCAGCATCCGGGACACCGCGGTGCGGAAGGCCAAGAAGGAGAACTTCTACCATGGCATGTTCCTAGGCCTCCTGCGGGCTGAAGGCAGCTGGATCGTAAAGTCCAGTGCCGAGTCCGGTACGGGCTACTCCGACATCCTCCTCATGGCTCCCCGCGAAAGGATTGGATGCGTCATCGAGGTGAAGTACGCGGAGAAAGGTGCCTTTGACGCGGCCTGCCGGGAGGCCATGGAGCAGATTGAGACCCATGAATATACCGAGCTGCTGCGGAGCGAGGGCATGGAGACGATTCACAAGTACGGCCTGGCCTGCTTCCGGAAGTCCTGCCGGGTGACGTATGAAAAGGAATAGCAGGAAGACAACGAAGTGGATGATGCGCTGGAGGAAGTGTTCTGTATCTTCTGCCCATCATCCGCTTTGTTGTGTCCGCCTTTAGGCAGGTTTTTATTATTCTGACATCATCATTTGGAGCGCCGTCTCCTTTGCATCAAGATAAATCCCCACTTCCGTCAGGGAACCCCTCCCCCTTGCGTTTAAGATATTCAGCCTGAGCTTTTCTGTCCGAATCCTCTCAAAACGGCAGATTCGTTGATAGCCTATGGTGGACGCACGGCGAATCTCCC